>CAZKEO010000069.1:0-7763 GCA_964551785.1 uncultured Eubacteriales bacterium
GCATCCATGAGCCTGATAGGTAGACTTTTGCTAAAATGCTTGTCGGTTCCAGAAAGGTCAGCCAACACATAAGCCTGTCTAACACTTTCTAAAAGTACCTGCGGTCCCCGTACTAATACCTGTTCAGGGTTCATTACAGCACTAAGCCTTTTCAGACCACTCTTAGGCTGGCCGGTATAACCGACCTGGACTGGGACTTGCTTTTCTTTCAGTACATCTAACTGGACACTAACCCGTTCAGGACTAACACTAATTAGGCGAGCCCCTGGCGGAACATTGACTTTCACGGTAAGGATATTATTTCCCACCCTAGTATCTGCTAAATCTACTGAGGCTCGAACATCATTATAAGTTACATCCCCACTTAAAAGGCCAGCACCCTGAATCCGAACACTAACTGTTTTCGGGATTCCCACTACAGCCACATCTTTGGGAAGAGCACTGTACTCTAAAGAAACCCTCGGCAGGACTTGCTCATTGGCCGGGTTCTGGTAAGCCACGTACAGCCACAAGAAAAAGGCCGAAATCAAGGCCAGAATTTTGATGCCTAAATTATGCTGAAAGATGTTTCTCATTTATTGGTCCTCCATTGCCACATACCGCTACTGGCGACATCATCTGGACGAAGCAGGTTCATCAGTAACTCTTTTAAAGTTTTGTCGTCTAGGTAACGGGTGAGCACCCCTTCTACTGCTACCGAAACGATACCTGTTTCCTCAGAAACTATTATAGCGACAGCATCCGACAGTTCCGAAAGGCCCAACGCTGCTCGGTGTCTGGTCCCCAGCTCCTTACTAATGTCTGGATTTTCGGATAAAGGTAAAAAACAGCCTGCAGCTGCTAAGCGGTCTCCTCTAATAATAGCAGCCCCATCATGGAGGGGACTTCTGGGTATGAAAATATTAATTAAAAATTCAGCCGAGATAATGCCATCTACTAGAGTACCTGTCTCAATATGGTCATTAATTCCGGTCTGGCGTTCTAAGATGATTAAGGCTCCGATTTTGTTCTTAACTAGCACCTGGACTGCTCTAACAATTTCCCCCACTAAACGGGAGGTATCTTCAGTGCCTAAAATAACAAGTGGACGCAGAAAAAACTTCCCCCGGCCTAATTGTTCTAACCCCCTCCGGAGTTCTGGTTGAAACACTACGGGCAAAGCAACAAAGACCATCGTCATCGCCTTTTCCAGCATCCAGTTAATGGTATAAAACTGGGCCCACTTACTGACAGTGGTGGCTAGTAATAAGACTGCTAGGCCTTTTAATAATTGGACTGCTCTGGTGCCTTTAATTAACATCATAATCTTATAAAGCACAAAAGCGACCAACAGGATATCTATTAAACTAATTAAACTTAAAAAGGGAAAAGACCATGTCACAGAAGCTCACCTCATGAGATTTTTTCGACAATTAAGTGCAAAAACCCTTTGTAGTAAAACATTTTCCTAGGAAAATTTTCAAACCAGCAGGATTTCTTTGAAATAAAAAGAATAACTCAATATCTATTCGGAAAGACGGTGTCAAGATTGGATCGCCAAACCTAGGAGGGACCATCAGTGAAGCTGGAACGCTGGCAAATATCTGTAACTCTAATATGTATCATAACTGGACTTTTTATCTCTTATAATTTTCGGGTTCAGACAGCTCTCAGGTCATCTCCTAACCTCACCACAGCTAGCCTTGCTGATATGGTCGAAGCAGCTGAACAAGAAAACGCTCAACGAGAAGCTGAAATTGGGCAGTTACGCAAACAGTTAGAAGATAAACAAAAATTACAACTAACTGATACCAGTCTGCAAGGTTTACATTTGCAGTTAGACAAAGCAAAACTTATTTCCGGCCTAACCACCCTAGAAGGAGCTGGCCTCGAGCTGACTTTAAATGACCGCAATGTTGCTTTAGAGCAGGCCCGCAAAGCCGGAACCGATGTTAACTACTGGGACTTTCTCGTCCATGATTCTGATTTAGTAAAACTAGTTAATGACCTCAAAGTAGGTGGGGCTGAAGCTATCTCAATCAACGGCGAGCGCTTAATTACTCCTAGTGATATCAAATGCGGTGGGTATATAATTTATTCCAACGGTACCCGTTTAGGAGCTCCTTATGTGATTACTGCCATTGGCGACCCTGAGCTCTTATTAGATTCTGTGAAACGAGGAATTACCTATTCCACTCTAGCTTTTTTGGAATATCCCGTCACCCTTACCAAAATGAATAAAGTGGTGATTCCTGCTTATAAAGGCGGCTTCAAATTAAATTACGGACAAGTATTTAATACTACTACAACAGCCAAAAATTAGTATAACACATCAGCTTTGGCTAAGTCACATTGTTCAGGAGGAATTATGCTATGTGGTTACCAATATTAGGACTTTTGATTGGCATCTTAGTTGGCCAATCGTTAGTAATACCCTTACCAGTTATTTTTGCTCGCTATTTAGGGGTAGCAGTCCTAGCCGCTTTAGATTCGGTGATGGGAGGGTTACGTTCCGTACTCTCTGGCAAGTACAGCAGTCGGGTGCTGATGAGCGGTTTTTTTGTTAATTCTTTGTTAGCAGCAGGGTTAACTTATATTGGTGATCGGATGGGCATCGACCTCTACTATGTGGCGATTTTTGTCTTTGGAGTACGGCTCTTTAACAATATGGCAGTCGTTCGTCATACCTTAACTGATCTCTTCTTTGGTAATGTCCCGAAGAAAGTTCCTTATGCCGAAAGGACGGGTGACAATGTTTAGTCGTAGCCAACTTTCCCTCGCCTTTACCCTACTTTCCTTAGGGATTTTAATGTCTGTGCAGTTTCGCACCACTCAAGAAGCTTTGAAATCGCTGAGAGCCCAGTCACAACAAGACCTGGCCATCACGCTTAAAAATCAGTCCGAAAAAAAATATACCCTCGAACGGGAGCAATGGGATATTCAAGTTAAATTAAAGGCACTCGACTCAGCCTCAGGTGCCCAGCAGGACGCTGTGAAAGCCTTAAAAGACGAATTAGCCGACTTAAACGGTTTGGCTGGGGCTGCTGCCCTCAAGGGGCCAGGTGTGAGAATTACCATCCCAGCGAGCACTCCTATTGTGACCGAGGAAGTAATTAGCATCATTAATGAAATGTGGAATGTGAGCTCTGAAGCAGTTGCTGTCAATGGCATCCGGATAACCAGCTATACGCCCATCACCGAAACTGAATACAATGGCACGCTAGTGACCCAAATTGATGGCAATCCTGTCAATTATCCCTATATCATCACAGCCATTGGAAATTCCGAGAAACTACTCAGCGGAATTAATATCGCCGGCGGAACAATTGATCTACTAAGAGTCAATCAAACGATTATTGAGGTCGAAAAGGTAACCGAGCTGGTGCTACCGGTCGCAAGGCAACCTATGAATCTGCGTTTTGCCACTGTGACTCAGCAAGTAGTACCAATTCCAGCTCCAGGTGAATCTCCAACCTTACCATAGGCTAGCTAACTGCTAGCCTATTTTAGTTACTGGGAATTTTCTCAGAGGTTATTTTGGGATTTTGCTAAGCGGTCTTGCACTAACTGATAAAAATCGTGGTAAATGGCCTCCTGCAGGTCCGTGACACCAACTTTGGGGTAACTTGACTCCCCTACTAACTCTGCTAATAGGATGCTATCTAATGCTCTACGATCAGGGCTCGCAAGTTCTTGTGCTAAGTCTGCTACCGGTCTGGCACTCATTGCGCGAAATATGTTCTTAATCTGATCCCGGGTTCCTGCTTGAAGGTACCCGGGATTTATAATTGGCAGAGCTGCAGCCTCGTAGACTGCATACTGGAGGACACCTTCCCCTAAGGCAGTCCGACCATGTAGTTCAATAAATAACCAAGTTAGCGTCGAATTCATAATTGCTGCTAAAACCAAGGGATCTCCCTGGTAGTAAATACCGTAAAAAGTCTGGTCCTCTGCAATGGGCACCGGCAAATATGGCAGATTGAACTTCTCATAAAAAAACCTCCGGAAGATTAAGACTGGGTATGATGTCTTATGTAACCGCCACCAGGGCTGACGCACTGCGAGCGAGGTCCTGTTATGATACCCCGCTGCTTCGCCCTGTTTGATGTAGGCTACTGCGCCTGGGGCTAAAGCTTGCTCTGGCTGATTAAATAACACTACTCGGTGGCTGAGTTGGGCGGGGTCAACCTGGTAGCCTAAGGTTTCCTTGGGAGACTTGATGACCGGATACAAATAGTCAGCTTCCACCGCTGAGGCATGCTCTGCTTTGAGATAAAAGAATTCATTACAACCGCTTGTTATTCCCCGTTTAATATGCGCAAGCTCGTCTAAGCGGCAAAGCTTGTCCTGGGCAAGCTCCAGTACGCGAAAATAAGCTTCCGGTGCACGTAAGTATTTCCCCCACGCCCCCCCGCAACGCTTACCGGCTGAGTTTTCTGACAGGAGCAGACTACGTTTGACCGTATTAATTTGCTGGCCCTGTAGCCTGGTAGCCAGGCTTTGTAATTCCGCGACTCCACTGGATGAACATTCCGTGAGTAGCTGGTGGAGTCCTTGCTGTAAGGAGATAAATACGGTCTGTTGATCGTCCTCTAGGCCTGCTTGGTGGCTTAACACGACTATTGCTGTATTAACTGCGGCACCCCTAAACCAGCGTTCACAAGCTGAATCCAACACTAAGGGGAGTGCAAACTGTTCCAAGAGGTATTTGCGCAAACTGGCCCCATATTCCACATCTAACCACGCTGTGGAAGTTATCATTACTGCTACACCAGTCTGGTTGAGGATTTGCTTTGCTAAACCAAAGAAATAGACATAGAGGTCTGAACGAAAATCTCCAGCCAGGCCTTGTGCACCATAGGTATTCCTTAAATGTGCTTTGTACTTGGGAGTTAGTCTATCCTGACTAACATAGGGAGGGTTTGCTAAAATAATGTCGAAACCACCCGTAGCCATCACCGCTGGGAAACGCTCGTGCCAGTCCAATAAAAGCGCCTCCCCCTGCTGTACCTGTACTTTTGATGAAGCTACGATTAAACCAAGTCCTAGACGGACGACTTCAACCGCGGCTCCTTCTTGGTCCACTCCATAAAGATTGTTCGCGATAATCTCCTGCTGAATTACTGCAATAGGAGACTCCTCACCTAAAGAGACCCGTAAAGCAGTGAGCTCTTCCAGCATCCCATACAAAAAAGCGCCGCAACCCATCGCCGGGTCTACTATTTTGATCTCTCGGAGCAACTCAAGCAGAGCTTGCTTGGACTTGCCAAGCGGCCCAGGTGCTTGCTGAGTTAAATACTTCCCCAATGCAAGCCGACACATCAGTTGAACAACTTCCTTGGACGTATAGTAGGTACCACTTTCCTTGCCTTCCTGTTCCCTGATCAAGCCTTCCAAAACAGCGCCAATGGTATCCCGGAATAGCTCTAGTTGTGCTGAATCGTTAGCGCTTAATAGTCGCATACTCTCAGGCAAGTCCATCTCTGACTGGCTAGCTTGCATAAGTCTACGACCTAACAAGCCAAAAATCTGACAGCGCCTTGCTTGCCTGTCAGGTACTTGATCCTTTAAAGCTGTCTCTAAGTGCTCAACGTATTGGCGCAATTCCTGCGCTAATACGTCGTTTAACCTTGTTTCTTTGCTATCCTTCACTGCCGTATCACCTATCTGTCTAATTTAAAATGGTATGAGCCCGGGCCAAGCGTTGACTAACTAAATTAATCACTGCCTGGTAGACTTCAGCTAAGACGATCTGCGCCTCCTCGTTATCAAAACCCAGACTTTGCAAAATCAACAAATCTAAGGCTTGCCGATCCTGCTGTTGAACTTCCCTAAAAATTGCTTCGGTGGCTCTCGCGGAAAGCCGCACAAAAGCCTGTTTTAGTTTTACTACTAATTCCCCTGTAAGCCGTTCCGGATTAACGATTAGTACTTGAGAGGCTTCATATACAGCGAATTGCAGGACCCCCTCACCCAACGCCATTCGGCCAGACATTTCGATAAAGGGTGCCATAATGGTTGAATTCATAATAGCGCCTAGCACCTGTGGATCTCCAGCATAAACTACTCTATAAAAAGTCTGGTCTTCAGTAAGCTGTTCGGAAATCACTGGTAAGTTAAACCGATCGTAAAAGAAACGCCGGAACAATAAGCCCGGTCCTTGATTCCGGGCAATACTATACCACCAAACTCTGCCCTTAGTACTGGGCCGAAGGTGAAAACCCTGTTGCTCACCCCAAGTGATATATTCCCAGACCCGCTTGCCTTGTAAGGCACTAGGCTCCTGAGCTACCGCTAACAAGCTGTATTTAAGTTGATCCGATTTTATTGTTACTCCTTGTACTTCCCTAGGACTTTTCACTACTGGCAGCAGATATTCCTGCTCTATCGCCTCCAATTGCGAGCCCTTCAAATAAAAAAACTCTTTACAACCTGTCTTGAGCCCAAAATGAACTTTGGTTACCTGCCCTAAGGGACAGAGCCTTGCTTTGGCGCGCTCTAAGAGCTTAAAGTAGACTGCTGGTGCACGGAAATACTTTCCCCATTTACTGCCACGATAAGCTTGTTCTACCAGACCATTAGCCCAAAGCTCCTCTTGCTTAACAGGATAAACCCGCATTTCCAGTTCCTCGCGGGGCTTCGTGCTGCTAGTAATTTTGCTAATCAGTTGGCTTAAGGGTAATGCCAGCTTCGCGGGCTGCTCTAATGCTGAGTTGTTACTCCCCAAACCAAACTCACCTATGCACCTTTTCAGCTGGACAAACTTAACTGCTATCCCAGGCTGGATGCTACTTTCTTGCTCTGTCTCGTTTTTTTCTCAGACTACAATGCCAGTATTTATTCCCGCTTCACTAAACCAGCGTTCACAAGCTGATTCTAAAATTACCTTTAGGTAATAGTTTTTCAATAAATAGGCTTGTAATGAGCCTCCATAATCTACATCCAACCACGCTGAGGAGGCAATAATTACCCCTGTTCCACCTAGTTTCAGCAAGGTACCAAGGCGGGCAAAGAAGTAGACATAAAGATCTGAACGTTCTTTTAGCTCAATTCCTAAGGCTTGGAACTGTTGAACTAGACTCTTTTTATAGCTGATCGCAAGGTACTCCTGACGGACATAAGGTGGGTTAGCTAGCACAATATCAAATTGGCCCCAATGAGCTGGTAATGCTAACAGGCTATCAGCACAAGTTACATTGCTTAGCCCCTGCTGTTGGCAGAACTTCACCGCTGCTTGGTTCCGATCAACGCCAAATAAATTCTCCTTCGACACTACCTGCCTGAGCTGTTGTTCAGCCAAAACATCCCCTAATATCATTCTAAGCTTAACTAGCTCCTCTACGGCTCCCTGCAAAAAAGCACCCTGACCTACTGCTGGGTCCAAGATTGTCACCTGATTAAGTGCTTGTAGTAGTTGCTTCCGCACTGACAGCTCCAACGCGTTCGCGCTGTCCGAAATGTCAGTCCTGTGTATACTGTCAGCCCTGTCCAAAGCTCTCAACTTGTCCAAACCATCCACCTGATGGTCCCAAACCAATCTCTCCAAGGCTGTCACGGGCACAACTAGGTCTGGCTGATTCTGGCGGTTATCCTCCAGATACTTCAGCAAATAATTGCCTAAAGCCAGACGGACCATTAGTTTTACTACCTCGGGAGAGGTATAAAATGCCCCATCACGTTTCCTTGCCTGAGCATCATTAGCTGGCCTGGGTACCCGTGGCACCATATTTTCACCCCTCTTAAGTGGGTACTCTCAACAATAGTTATCTCAATATTTATTCGAG
>CAZKEO010000070.1:0-7729 GCA_964551785.1 uncultured Eubacteriales bacterium
GGAGACGGTATTAGTATTCTTATGTAGCGAGTTTGGTTGAGGTTTTGTATAAGTAGCAGTTTGAGTCTTTATTTTTGGATAATTTTACTTGCATAGTACAACTAATTACGTTTATAATAGTTGTATAGTGCAAGTATTTTTTGTGTGGAGGTGGATCGATGGCATTAACAGTTGAACTGCCGCAGCTTTTTATGGAAAAGGTCAGGCAGTTGGATAAGCTGATTGGTTGGCAGTTAAAGAGCGAGACCGTTTGTTGTGGTGTTACGCTTTCACAGTGTCAGATCATTCTTGAACTGGGCAAGTTGGGTAAAACCTCGATGGTTGATTTAGCAAGTTTACTGGGTATTGATAATAGTACCCTCAGCCGCAATATTAATGGCATGGTTAAGTTAGATTTAGTTAACCGCGAGTCGAATTCGGCAGACCGCCGTTATGTAACACTAAGCTTGACTGAACAAGGACAAAAGGTCTTTCGATCTATTGAGCAGATGTGTAGCCATTTTTATCAGGAAGTATGTCAACTGATTCCACTGCACAAGCAACAACAAGTGCTGGAGAGTTTTGATATCCTGGTAGCAGCGATAATTAAAGTCCGGGAAACAGCAAGCCTCCCGGAATGTTGTGCTGCCGCTAAATCTTCAGAGAAGCGAGGTAAAATCAATGACTGAAAATCAGAAACCCGACTGTTGTGCCCCCAGCTCTGAAGCGAAACCAACTTCCTCGTGCTGTGCACCATCTTCGTCAGCACAATCCGGGTCCCGCTTTGCTCCACCATCCCTTTCTTTGACAACTTCAAACTGCTGTCCCCCTGCTACTCCGACCGAGACAGCAGATTCCTGCTGTACATCTATGGAAGCCTCAACTTCCTGTTGTGCTCCGTCAACAACTACTTCCTCTTGCTGTACGCCACCGTCTCCAGCACAAGCCTCCTCCTGCTGTTGCCCATCAACGCCAGTTACACCTGCTACCATACCAGTGGTGAGCACTACTTTGAGCTGGCCGGATATCGTAGGCGGCTGGAAGGTGCGTTGGGGTATTAAGCGCAATGACTATCGGGTTAACCCCGGCATGTATGCTGTCGGTAAACCTGATGGTAATTCACCGGTGCTGGTTTCTGCCAATTATAAGCTAAGCTTTGATATGTTAAGAAAAGAGTTGACAGGCTTGGAGGCTTGGATTATGGTTATTGATACTAAGGGTGTCAATGTCTGGTGTGCTGCCGGCAAAGGAACCTTTGGGACTTCAGAAATTATTAACCGCCTCCAGTTGGTCCAATTAGCCTCTTTAGTAAAGCACCGGACAATTATTCTGCCCCAATTAAGTGCACCTGGCGTCGCTGGACATGAAGTGCTGAAAGCAACAGGCTTCAAAGTGATTTATGGTCCGATTAAAGCAGCTGATATACCCGCTTTTATCAAGGCTGGGTTCCAAGCTTCTGCAGCCATGCGCAGGGTCCAATTCCCATTTTGGGACAGACTTATTCTTACCCCGGTGGAACTAGTAGCTACCTGGAAATGGCTGAAGTTGATGCTGGGTGTGTTTTTTATCCTCAATACCCTGAAACCAGGACCACTTTACACTGGAGCTATCTTCGCAGGCACCCTACGAGACTTTATCCCTTACTTGGGAGCAGTTTTAATTGTCAGTGTCCTGGTACCAGCTCTTTTGCCTTGGATTCCTGGTCGGGCCTTTTTCTGGAAAGGTTGGACTCTAGGCTTAGGTTGGGCGTTATTAGTAAACACTTATCACACTTGGTTTGGTACCGCAGCAACGAGCTTACTCCAAATTGCTAACCTGATAGTATTACCAGTGCTCTCTGCCTATTTAGCCCTTAACTTCACAGGCTGTACCACCTTTACCTCTTTATCTGGAGTTAAGAAAGAAATGGATTTTGCGATACCAGTAGTGGTTTTGGCGGTAGTGTCCGGAATCGGGTTAATTTTATTGAACACAGTTTTAGCCTACTCAAGGGGGGTTTAAGATGACACAGCAATACTTAAAGAATGTTGCTACATTACAGCTAGACTCACTAAAATGCACTGGATGTGGAATCTGCACCCAAGTTTGTCCGCATGAGGTGTTTACAATTGAAAAAGGCAAAGCGCTGGTTCAAGCAAAGGATAATTGCATGGAATGTGGGGCCTGCGCTAAAAATTGCCCCTTTCAGGCAGTAACAGTTGAGGCCGGAGTTGGCTGTGCTTTTGCCATTTTACGAGGTAAATTAACCAATAGCCCACCTAGTTGTGATTGTTCACCTAGCGGTGATGGAGATTCTTGCTGTTAAGCTAAATTGCGAAAAGGACGGAATAAAATGCGCTTGAAGAATTTTGCCACGCTGGTTCTACTGTCACTGTTTTTGACGCTCCTCACCAGCTTATCACCTAGTCAACAGAATTTACCCAAACCAACTGAAGTAATGCAATTTCGGATTAACAGTTGGAGCCAACGTATCGCTTCCCTCTGGTTAAGCCGCTATGGGGTTACCGAGCATGCTAAGTCGGATCGTCAGGAATTGGCCCTGACCTTTGACGATGGTCCAGACAACCTTTATACCCCGCAAATCCTCGATATCTTAAAACAACACAAGGCTAAGGCGACCTTCTTTTTAGTAGGCCACAAGGCAGAAGAAAATCCTGCCATGGTGAAGCGGATCCTCAGTGAAGGTCATGCTATCGGCAACCATACCTATAACCACCTTAACTTGACCAAAGTTAAATTCAACCAAGCCCAAGCAGATATTGCCAAGGGGCAACAAGTATTAGCAAAAATTAGTAAGCAAAAGATTACCCTTTTTCGCCCACCTTATTCTAGTACCAATAAAAAACTTACTAAACTAGTGGAAAGTACCGGCCAACAAACAATTATGTGGTCTGTTGCACCCTATGACTACTCTGGCTGGGAAAGTCAAACCATCGAACAATTTATCCTCAACCGGGTTAGTAATGGGTCGATTGTTGTCGAGCATTCTGCCGGTGGTCCAGCGATTGCCCAAACAGTGGCTTCCCTACCAAACGTCTTGACAGCCTTGCAGAAACAAGGTTATAGTTTTGTGACCATCCCCGAATTACTGCAAGAGTAAGGTCGCCAACTTATGCTATGATAATAATGATAAAAATGGGAAAAAGATTCGGAGCACAGTGCCTTAATGCTCTGAATCTTTTTCCCCTTAAAAACCAGAGGGATAATCCTAGTCCCCCTGAGAGCTTTGCTTTAGTAAACCAAATTTGATAACACCTATTAATTTAGCAATTATCATGCCAATATTTTAACCTGCATCAACACTAGCTTTTCACAAGATAGTTATTCCTGTAGTTCCATTTTGGAACTTTTTTTATTGCTCACATGTTCCATTTTAATGCACCTTGTAGCCTTGATCCGGTCAATATATTAAGACACCCATAATCCTGAGTGATTTTTAGCAGATTACTTAATGGCATCCCCAGCAGATCACAAAGCAAGACCCGATTCACTCCGGCATGGCCGCTAATCAAAAGATCACCTGTGCTGTGACTTATTAGCTGCTCAAAAAACTTTACTACCCGCTTTTGGAGATCGGCAAAGCTTTCCCCGCCTGGGGTGCGGTAATTGGCAAGATTCTTGCCTCGGGCGGCATATTGTGCTGGGTAGCGCTTGGCAATTTCCGCAAACCCTTGATTTTCCCAAGTTCCCATACAAATTTCCCGCAATTCTTGGTGGATTTGGGGTCTGAGCGGACCACCCGCCACAAGCAATTCTGCAGTTTGCTGGGAGCGACTAAGGTCACTACAGTATACTCCACTGAATTCTAACCCCTGCAGTTTTTCCCGCAAAGCCTTAACCTGGGCAATACCCAGGGCACTCAAAGGCAAATCTGTCGACCCGATATATCTTCTCTCACCTGCCAACCCAATATCTCCATGCCTAATTAAATAGATCGTTCTTCGTTCCATCGTGCTAATTCCACTTCGTTAGTTTCAGTGAAGTGGCCTGACCTCCCCGGTGGGTCTTTATTAATTCGGCCAAGATACTCACGGCAATTTCTTCTGGGGTTTCGGCCTGAATATCCAGACCAATCGGAGAATGGATTGCCTGCAACCTAGTGGGTGAGACACCGCTTTCCTCTAATTCCGACAAGAGCGCCTTCACCCGGCGGCGACTGCCGATCATCCCGATATAGCCCGGCTCCCAGTCCAGGACAGCCTGGAGACAAACTTTGTCATGGCGATGACCCCGTGTCACTATGACCACATAAGTGCAGTGATTGATATCTGCCGCTTTGATTGCTGATGCAAAATCATTACAGATCACGCGGTCAACGTCAGGAAAACGAGCCTGGTTGGCAAAAGAAGGTCGGTCATCGACCACTGTGACCTGATACCCTAGCAGTTTAGCCATTGTAGCCAAGGGAAGGGCAATATGCCCTGCTCCCAAAATCAACAACTGTACTGCTACCGGATTAGGTTCAAAATATAAGGGCACTGTGTCGATGGTAAGCACCTTCGGCTTGCCTGCAGTACGCACCTCTGCTGCGTACTGTACTGCTGCTTGGCTGAGTTGGGCAGATGCCAAGGTGCCAGAGAGCTTGCCATCTGCTGTTAGATAGAGCTTTTGGCTCAGGCAGGGGCCAGCCAGCACGGTAACTAGCACCGGTTGCTCCCCACTGGAGATGGCAGTTAAATATGCTGACAAGAGCTCGCGTTCCCAAGTAGCTTGCGGACTTAAATAATCAATGAAAACTTCCATAATGCCACCACAAACCATGCCCTCTTCTGCTGCCATATCATTGGTCATGTTGACAAGGTATTGCTTAGGATGACCGCTTGCTAAGACCTCTAAGGCTTCCCGCCTAACCTCTGCTTCCCCACAGCCACCTCCGATGGTGCCAAAAGTCTGCCCATCTGCTAGAATCAGCATTTTAGCACCAGGTTTGCGGGGAGTAGATCCTTTGACCTGGGTGATGGTGACCATAGCGGCGGGTTCATTGCCGGCACAAATTGCTTGTAAGGCAGTATTAAACTTAGAATCCATGTTGATTTTCCTCCTTGGCGCATCCCGCTTGCTTGCTCAGCCCTAAGCGAGGATTTCCTCTATCCATCGTTTGATGGTTTGGGCATTATCCAAACGAGTTTTGATATCATGTAAAATAGCTGGCTGGTTGTGAAACTTGGCTAGGGGAACCTGAAATCTTTCCTGCAAAGTAACCTCGTGACTACCAATAACCAGTTTATCAGCCAGATAGACCAGCTCTTTGGCACTAATTGACCTACTGTCACCTAATCTAATATCTGTGTGGGAAGCCACTATCTCTGCTACTTGCGGAAAACCTAAAGCCTGGAGCATTTTAGCTCCAGCTTCGGCATGCTTGGGCTGTCCCTTCGCAAGGTCATGCAGTAACCCGGCTGCTCTGACCAGCCCAATATTCTGCGGGCATCTGCACCGATTAAGCTGGTCTGCTAAGCTACATGCAATTTCAGCCACCTTTTGGCCGTGACTGCAGACCCGCTCGGGAGCCTGTAGCTTTTGCAAGATGGCCAGACACTCTTGGGCAGTTGGAATAGTGCGAAACTCGTAATACTCCTGTACTGCTTGGTAATCTAACGGATTATCCAAATCTAGTAAGATTCCTTGATCGATTACCTCTACTTCCGTAGCTTCGGCCTCGTACTGTTCTAGAAATGCTTTCAACCCACCAGAGCCCTGCCAGTTAAGAATTCCCGGGAGGTATGCACTAGCAATCAGGGGTGGGTGTCCTCGTTGACCCTGAAAACAGGGATAGATGATCCCAGCTTCCCTTTGCCAGAACTTTTCCAGCAGCTGAGCAATAGTGTGCGGTCTAATCAACGGATTATCTCCGGGTAACAGCAAAAAGCCTGCCGACTGCTGACTTAAGTCACGGACTCCGGCTTCGATGGAGGAATACATCCCTTCATGGAAAGCTGGATTGATAATCGCCTTGGCTCCTAACCTTTCCACTACTGGTTGAAGCACGTCTGCCCGATGTCCTAGCACTACCAAAATGTCCGTTAATCCGGCTGATTGCAAACTGAGAATGGTATTTTCTAGGACTGTTGCACCGCCTAGCGGTAAGAGGGGCTTAAATTTCCCCATCCGTGAGGAGTAGCCAGCAGCTACAATCAAACCTGCAACCTTGCCAGTATTGCCCATCATTACTTTCCTTTCTCTTATTAACTAAGCTGTTCCTACTTCCTTCTATGTTACAGCTTAGCTCTGCCTTTCCTGATTTTCCATACTTCGCAAGATATTAATTGACCTTTTTGCTGTTAAATTGGCTCCATTAGGAAGGTTGTGCAAATAGGCCGACCATTCCTGAGCAGATAAGATCTTAGTTTTGATCTCTAGCAAACCTGTTGCTTGCATCTTCCTGATACTCTCTATCTTCTGAAGGGCAAAGATAAGCTGAGTCCTGTACCAAGCTTGATTAGTATTTTTCACCTGAGCACCTTTTTCCACCTTGGCCTGTAGCTCTAGACAGATTTTACTACCAAACCCACTAAGGGTGGCACGATAATCCAACAGACCCTCCAAGGGGAATAAGGCCTCATCTAATTCGGCCATGGTTAAGCAATTTCCTGCACTTAGATCTACAATGCCCTGAAGCCGAATTTTCACTCGTTCCATTCTTTTTAAGACTGTCCCACAAGGGCAGGGTTGGGGATTAAAACGAGAGATATCTCCCGTGCGGTAGCGGATTAAGGGCATACCCTGTCTAGTTAAGGTAGTGACAACCACTTCCCCGCTCTGTCCATCAGGTACAGGTTTTCCCGTCTCAGGGCAGATAATCTCAAAATACAAATCAGCTTCCCGCAAATGGTAACCGTCAAGCGCCTGACATTCCACCCCACCTCCCAGACCCATTTCGGTCATGCCGTAATGATTAAACACCTGGCAGCCCCAAGTCTTGTGCAGTTCATGCACAATGGCATCTGGGACATGGTCTGTGCTTAACAAGACACTTTTCAGCTTCAGCGCAAGGGTATCCCCCTGCTCAGTCCGATATCTGCTCAAGGCCAAAACATGAGTGGGAATGCCCACCAGGGCATTGACCTGCTGGTCCTGAATGGCCGCAAGGGTCTGAGCGGGATTGCTTACTGGGCCGTGGGGGATTCCAACCACGCCTAATCTGGCTAAACCAGTCATCAGCAAATCTCCCACACTGCCTGGTCGTTCACCTGGCAATAAAATTAGTACTCTGTCCCCAGGCTGCACCAAATTGGCCAACCCGTGCTGGAAAAAGTCAATCGTGAGCGCCTGGTCTCCGGCAGTAAAAAATAAGCGTTTAGGAACGCCAGTGGTCCCAGAGCTTTGTAGGGTTACCACCCGGCCAATTTCACCCTGAGAAACACACAAAAACTGGAGCGGATCTGCTTTGAGATCATCAGCTGTGGTAAAAGGGAGAGTTGCTAAGTCTGCTAAACAATTAAGTGGGTCAACATACCCTGCCAGGTGGCGACGGTAAAACCTGCTGCGTTCCCGAGCTAGGCTAATTGTTGCCTGGAGTTTTTCCAGCTGATATGCTTCCAGCATAGAGCTTGTTAGTCTACCGGCTTCAGCTTCCCGGCCGCTAATTTTACGATAGATCCACTCTTCTAGGGGGGTTATCTCCACACCTTTACCTCCTCTCTCGATACAAGCTATGACCTTGACTATCTGTGAGATTATAGGCACAAAAAGGGATTAAATTCCCCTTCTGGCTGATCACATGGATACAGCAGTCACGTAAACGCTCCAA
>CAZKEO010000071.1:0-2455 GCA_964551785.1 uncultured Eubacteriales bacterium
CCTAACCCGTACCTTTGAAGTAGCTCAAATTGCCCGAACAATTGCTAAGGCCTTAGGGTTGAATGAAGACCTCACGGAAGCAATTGCCTTAGGTCATGACCTAGGGCACACTCCCTTTGGGCATGCGGGGGAAGAGGCTCTTAATCAGATCTTTACGGGGGGCTTTAAGCATAATGTCCAAAGCTTAAGGGTGGTGGAAGTGTTAGAAGGTGGCAAGGGTTTAAATCTGACCTGGGAAGTTAGGGATGGCATTCTTAATCATACTGGTTCGGTCATTCCAGCCACCCTAGAGGGTCAAATTGTAAAAACAGCAGACCGGATTGCCTACATTAACCATGATCTTGATGACGCACTAAGAGCGGGGATTATCGCCCTAGACGAAATACCAGTAGAGACTGTTGAGAACCTAGGTGCTACTCATGCGATACGCATTAATAATATGGTCCAGGATATGATTCAGACTAGCTGGGAAAAACCCAAGATTGCGATGAGTGAGAAGACCTTAGCACTGACCAACACGCTACGGGAATTTTTATTTGAGCGGGTATATATTGGTTCCCAAGCTAAGCAAGAAGAAGTAAAGGCAAGACAAGCTATTCAAGCAATTTTTAGATATTACCTGGCAAATCCTGAGGAATTACCGCCCGAACTGTTTGCAGAAACTAAACTAGTAAGGGTAGACCGAGTAGTTTGTGATTATGTGGCCGGAATGACTGACAGGTATGCGGTAGCGACTTATACAAGGCTGTTTGTCCCGCAAGGTTTCCAACTAGACAACTAGGAATAAATACCAATAAAGTTGTCAATACTGTGGAAGTAAAATTCCTCCACTCACTACAAACCATATAAAATAAAAAGTTATATTATCAGGCATATATATTTTTTATTTTACTTAAAATAAAAAATATGTCGATTCACGGAAGGAAAAATAGTAGTGGTAGCGAATAATAATATGATAGTTTTTCGCATACTGGTGGATGCTGATGCCTGCCCGGTGAAAAAAGAAATTTGTGAAACTGCCGCAGAAAATGGGCTGGAAGTCTATTTTATCGCCAGTATCGCGCACCATAGTAACCAAAGCCTGGCATATGAACAACTCAAATATCTTTATGTAGACAACCGTTCGCAAGCAGTAGATTTAGCCATTATGAACAACCTCCGGCCTGGAGATGTGGTCGTAACTCAGGATATTGGTTTAGCCGCCATGGTTTTAGGGGGCAAAGGTTGCGCTATTTCGCCAAGAGGTTACATTTTTAGACAAGATAATATAGATGGACTCCTGGAAACTCGCCACATTGAAGCCAAAGCACGTCAAGTTAGGATCAGAACAAAAGGACCCAAACCCTATGATCAACAGGAGAGACAAAACTTTGTCTCCTCTTTTCGTGCTATGATTAAGAAATTGTTAATTTTCTCATGTGAGAAGGAAAATCGTCAATAATGGCGAAACTACAGTTATACGGTAGGAATTCTTGATGAAAATTTTAGCGGGTGATTAGATTGGGAGGATTTATTTCCAGTGATGATATAGAACGGGTCCGGGCTGCTCTAGATATTGTCGAGGTAGTCAAGGACTATGTACCTCTCAAAAAAGCAGGACGCTACTATTTTGGGATTTGTCCTTTTCACAGTGAAGATTCGCCTTCGTTTTCCGTCTCTCCAGATAAACAGATTTTTTACTGCTTTGGCTGTAATACTGGGGGGGATATTTATAAATTTATAATGTTGAAGGAAGGGCTTGCTTTTCCAGAGGCAGTCCGGAGATTGGCTGACCGGGCAGGTGTTACTGTAACCAAGGAAGCAGAAACAGACCCGCTGGTTCTCCAAGAGCAGCAGAAACGCCAAAGGGCTTATAAACTAAACGATTTAGCGATGAAGTTTTATCATCATCTGCTCGGCAGAGCAGATGCTCACAGTGGTCAAGAATATTTGCACAAACGGGGCCTTTCGCCGGAGATTATTGAACAGTTCCAATTAGGTTTTGCACCTTCCGGCTGGGATGCCTTACTCAAATTCATGAACACAAGAGGAGTTGCAGCAAAAGAACTGGCCAATCTTGGCCTTCTTTCATCCCACGCCAAAGAAAATAAAATTACCAGTTATTATGACCAGTTTCGGAATCGCGTCATTTTTCCCATCTGGAACCACTATAATAAAGTAATTGGTTTCGGGGGCAGAGTGCTAGATGATAGTTTGCCAAAATACTTGAACTCTCCAGAATCAGAAGTGTTTAGCAAAAGTCACACCCTCTATGGGTTGAATTTCGCACTCAATGCCATCAGGGATTTGGATCAAGCCATCATTATGGAAGGTTATCTGGATGTCATCACTGCCCACCAATTTGGGATTAAGAATACAGTAGCTGCCCTTGGCACTGCCCTAACCCAGCAACATGCTCGCATGCTCCTCCGTTGTACCAGTACTGTCATCATGGCTTTTGATACTTATGTTTCAG
>CAZKEO010000071.1:2465-7728 GCA_964551785.1 uncultured Eubacteriales bacterium
GGCTGTCATGTTGAGGTTGTAGTCATTCCTGGGAGTAAGGACCCGGACGAATTGATCCGGAAACATGGAGCAGAGGCTTTTAAACAATTGATTACTGAAAAGGCAGTTTCCTTAGTAGAGTTCAAAATGACCCAGGCTGCCGAAAAATATGACCTCACGACTGTAACTGGCAAGACATCAGCTTTGGCCGAAGTAATGCCAAACTTGGCCAAATTGCATAATGCCGTGGAGCGAGAAGAATACCTGCGGGTACTAGGTCAGGAATTAAATTTAAGCTGGGATACCATTCTTGGAGAACTCAGAAAATATCAACAAACCCAGCAAAAAAGCCAACTTAGCAGGGATAAAAATGTTAAAAACAGGAATAATACTCATGATGTGCGTCAAAAAACGCCAGAAAAACCAGCGGTTAAGCTAGAAGGCTTGCAAAAAGCAGAGTACACCTTACTCCGCCTGGTTTTAGAAAATAAAAAATACCTGGAATATGTGGAGCAAAACATAAGTTTAGAAGTTTTACGTGATCCCGGAATTAAACAAATTGTTCAGTTGTGTGCCCAAGAGATTAAGGAAAAGGGCGAATGTTTTCCCACTAATCTTTATCCGTTATTATCGGATGAAAATCTCAGCTCAATACTTTCACGTGTATTAATGCTAGAAATACCTTTAGATAACATTCAGGATACTTTAGTGGGTTGTATCAATGTTATCCGTGGAGCTGGGACTGAAGACCGTAAAGGTCAAATCCTACGGGAATTGGCTGAAGCCGAAAAAGTTGGTGACTGGCAGTTGGTGGCCCAACTAATGGCAGAATACAAGCAACTGTTTAAATCATAATATATTTTGGAATTCCCTGGGGAAAGGGGGTTAATTAGTGTCTAAAGAGGAAGTTAAAGTCGAAGGAATTAAGGAACTAATTGAAAAAGGCAAAAAACGTGGTCTGCTTAGTTATGCAGAAGTCATTGATGCACTGCAGGGTATTGAGCTCACCCCTGACCAGATAGATGATGTCTATGAACAACTTGCCGGAATGGGTATTGATGTAGTCCCGGAAAATGGGGACATTGAGCCACTCGAGACAGAAGCAGAAGAACGCGAAGAAGATGTCACCCTAGGTGAAGAGGTTGAGATAGATCTCAGCGTGCCTGATGGGATAGGCATTGATGACCCCGTTCGGATGTACTTGAAGGAAATCGGCCGGGTACCTCTACTGAGTGCCGATGAAGAAATTGTCCTAGCCAAGCGGATGGAAGATGGAGACGAAGAGGCTAAAAGAAGGTTAGCTGAAGCTAACTTAAGATTAGTAGTTAGTATTGCCAAGCGCTATGTGGGCCGAGGAATGCTCTTTTTGGATTTAATTCAAGAAGGTAATCTCGGACTAATTAAAGCCGTCGAAAAGTTCGACTTCCGCAAAGGTTTTAAATTCAGTACCTACGCGACTTGGTGGATTCGCCAAGCTATTACTAGAGCAATCGCCGACCAGGCCAGAACCATTCGGATCCCTGTCCATATGGTCGAAACCATTAATAAGTTAATCAGAATTTCCCGCCAACTCCTGCAGGAGCTTGGTCGTGAGCCTAGTCCCGAAGAAATAGCCAACAATATGGATATTTCGGTGGAACGGGTACGGGAAATTATGAAAATAGCCCAAGAACCAGTTTCTTTGGAAACACCGATTGGTGAAGAGGAAGATTCCCATCTTGGTGATTTCATCGAGGATCAGGATGCACCTGCCCCTGCTGAAGCAGCTAGTTTCCGCTTGCTGAAAGAGCAGTTAGAAGAGGTACTGGAGACACTGACTCCCCGGGAAGAAAAAGTTTTGCGCTTAAGATTTGGCTTAGATGACGGCCGTGCCAGAACACTAGAAGAAGTAGGCCAGGAGTTTGGTGTTACCCGAGAACGGATTCGTCAGATTGAAGCTAAAGCTTTACGGAAGCTCAGACATCCTAGCAGAAGCAAAAAGTTGAAAGACTATTTGGAGTAACACTTAACAAAAAAATACAGTTGACCTGAGTGAGAAATTCACGTATAATAGTGCTTGCACTTGAGCAGTTCCCTTTGCAGGAAATGCAGGGAAGTACTCTTGTGGGCCTATAGCTCAGCGGTAGAGCAACCGGCTCATAACCGGTTGGTCCCTGGTTCGATCCCAGGTGGGCCCACCATTTAACCGTAATTGCAGTCCTGCCTATACTGGCAGGACTTTTTATTTTTAGAACGAACAAGAGTGACTGACAAGATTATAAACAGTGACAGGCAAGATTTTAAACTAGGAGGAAGCTGTCAAATGGATTTTGAGCAAAAATTGTCCCCGCGTTTACTGGCATTAGCTAGGTTTGTCCCTTGCGGCACACTACCGGCCGATATTGGGACAGACCATGCCTATCTGCCCATCTACCTGGTTACTAGCGGGAAATGCTCAAGAGCCCTTGCGGGAGATGTCCACCAAGGACCGTTTGAGGCGGCTAAGAGGGCTGTGCAGGAGTTTGGTTTGGCTGACCGCATTTCCATTCGCAAAGGTGATGGTTTGGCTGTCCTGCGGCCTGGTGAGGCTAACGTGGCTATTATCGCCGGGATGGGCGGCGGAACTATTCAAGGAATCTTGGAAGCCGAACCCGAAATTGCAAACGCTTTAGCACAACTAATTCTCCAGCCCATGGTAGATGCAGGACAACTACGAGGCTGGCTACTAAACAACGGCTGGCAAATTTCGGCAGAAGAATTGGTTGAAGAAGAAGGCAGATTGTATGAAATCATCTTATGTCAGCAAATGCCAGATTCGCGTGAACTAGCAGGTACTGCAAAGCTGGATCCGGTTATTCTGGAAATAGGGCCGAAGCTACTGGAGCAAAAGCATCCTTTGCTACCTAAACATCTGGAAAAACTGATCCAGGACAGGCAAAGGGTGATTGCCCAAATTAGCAACAGTCAAAGTGCTACTGCCCAAGCAAAGTCAGTCCGGATTCAAGCAGAGCTAACTCAACTGCAGAACCTGCGGGACTCACTAAAAAATACTGAGAACTGGTCAGGCATTTAACAAGTAGGAGGTTATGTACATGACTGAAAAAATCCAGACGGTCATTAACCTAGTCGAACAACTCGCTCCAAAGTATTTAGCTGAAACTTGGGATAATGTCGGACTGCAGGTGGGCGATCCAGCTGGGGAAGTCCAAAAAGTCTTAGTTAGCCTAGATATCAACGCGGAAGTAGTGGAAGAAGCAATCCGAGAGGATGTAGACCTAATCGTCTGTCATCACCCGCTGATTTTTCAACCGCTTAAAAGTATTCGTTTTGATAATCCACTGGGTAAGTTAATCACCCAACTAATTGGCAATAGCATTGCTGTTTATGTTGCCCATACTAATCTGGACAGTGCCAAGGAGGGGATTAACAACTTGCTGGCGGAAACGCTGGGACTCCAGGAAACGGAGGTACTAGCACCTAGTAGTGAGGAGAAATACTATAAATTAGTGGTATTTGTGCCACAGGGACATCAAGACCAGGTTCGGGAAGCCTTGGCTCAGGCTGGAGCTGGCTGGATCGGGAACTACTCCCACTGCACCTTCCAAACTGTCGGAACAGGCACTTTTCAACCGGGAGCGGGAGCTAAGCCTTTTATTGGGCAGGTTGGTGAACTAGAAAAAGCCGAAGAATATCGCTTGGAAACAATTGTCCCGGCCCGCCTAGCAGGAAAAGTAATCAAGGCCTTGCTCAAAGCCCATCCTTATGAAGAAGTAGCTTATGACCTTTATCCTTTGCTAAACGAAGGCCCCAAGCTAGGCCTGGGACGGATTGGCAAATTAGCTAAACCGCTAACTCTAGCTGAGCTGATCCAACAGATCAAGGATAAGCTAGAACTACCAAGTGTCCGCTTTGGTGGGGACCCCGACCAGACGGTAGAGAAAGTGGCCCTCTGTGGTGGTTCGGGTGCTAGCCTGTTTAGCAAAGCCGTGTTTAAAGGGGCTGATGTGCTCCTGACCGGAGATATCAAGTATCATGAAGGACAAGATATGTTAGCACAGGGTTTAAGTTTTATTGATGCTGGCCATAATGGCACAGAGCGCATCATTGTACCGGTCCTGGCAGCATACCTGCGCGCCAAAGCAACTCAGGCTAAGCTGAACATCGAAGTAGTAGAAAGCCAAGTCAATACCGATCCTTTTCAAACAGCTTAGGGCAAACAAAGTTGCCATTTCAAAAATTGCAGGATCATAATTTTTCCAGACTAGAGAAATTTATAAAACTAATAAAGTTGGGGGTGCCAAGTTGGCTTATTATAAAATTTTTACTGACGGTGGTTCCAGGGGAAATCCCGGAGATGCCGGTATTGGCCTGGTGATTTATGAAGGGGAAACAGGCGAGACCATCTACGAATTAGGTGATTACATAGGCCAGACTACCAATAATGTTGCGGAATATAGTGCCTTAATCCGCGCCCTAGAGCTTGCTGCTAAGTTTGGTGGAACTAAGCTAGAGATTTTTGCAGATAGTGAATTAATGATTAAACAGTTAAATGGTCAATACAAAGTAAAAAATGAAGGTTTAATACCGCTTTATCAAAAAGTCCGTCAGCTGGCTACAAAATTCCAATCCTGCCAATATACTCATGTCCGACGCGAAAAGAATAAAGCAGCTGATAATATGGCCAATTTAGCGATGGACAAAAAAGGTCCGATTGTTGGGCACAAAGCAGCAACGATTGATGTTTAAACATTTTGCGTAAATTGAGTTGATGCATAATAGTTAATTTCCAAGAATTAAGCATTGAACTTCAAGGCTCAAAATGTTAAGATGGAATCCGACAACAAAAAAGTGAGTAAACCAGATGGTCGCGGGTACAAGTGCTGAAAGGCCGTACCTGAGGAAAGTCCGAGCTCCATAGGGCAAGGTGCTGGTGAAGGTCCAGTGGAGGCGACTACAAGGATAGTGCATAGAAATATACCGCCTTACAATGTAGGTAGCTTGCTACCTTGGCATTTGAGTGAGAGGCCAGAGCCCCAGAGGCCAGAGCTCGGGGCTCAAGCCTTAGACATAATGTAAGGTAAGGGTGAGATGGTGCGGTAAGAGCGCACCAGCGGCATGGCGACTTGTCGGCTAAGTAAACCCCACCTGGAGCAAGACCGAATAGAGGGACAATGGGACTGCCCGTCCTGTCCCCGGGTAAGGTTGCTAGAGGCCACTGGCAACAGTGGTTCGACATAGATGACCCTCTAATACAAAACTCGGCTTATAGGTTTGCTCACTATACTTATTGGATAGAACGATACAT
>CAZKEO010000072.1:0-7717 GCA_964551785.1 uncultured Eubacteriales bacterium
TCTCCCCGGCCGGCCGAAGTTCGGAATCTGTGGTTCCTCATGCATGTTACTGCCAATGCCGTGGCCCACATAATCACGTACGACGGAAAATCCATTTGCTTCAACATAAACTTGAACCGCATGGGAGATATCCGAGAGTCGATTCCCATCCTTGGCCTGTTCAATTCCCTTATACAAGGAAGCTTCAGTCACTTCCAGGAGTTTGGTCGCCTCTGTAGAGATATTGCCAACCGCTAGAGTTATGGCACTGTCTCCACAATATCCATTTATTACTGCACCTGCATCAATACTAATAATATCACCATCATTTAGCATTCGTAAACTTGGGATCCCATGGACCACTTCCTCATTAACTGAGGCACAAATACATGCTGGGTATCCATGATAGCCTTTGAAAGCAGGAACAGCCGCGTGCTTAGTAATAAATTCCTCAGCGATGGTATCCAATTCCTTGGTAGTAACCCCGGGGCAAACGGCTTGCTTGATCTCGGCAAGGGTTCTGGCAACAATGTTACCAGCATCACGCATATAGTTGATTTCCCGTTCCGATTTACAGTTGATCAAGGTGACACCTCCTGCTTAATAGTCAGCACATCACGCTGTCTACCACCAGTTTGTAACTACTATTTTATAAAACCCTGATAATGACGCATCAGGAGCTGAGATTCCATTTGTTTCATTGTTTCCAAGGCCACCCCGACGACAATCAGCAATGCTGTGCCCCCAAAGTAAACATTAGGTATCTTGGTAATCAATAAAATGAAGTTCGGTAAAATGGAAATTATGCATAAGAAGATTGCCCCAGCTAAACTCAATCTTACCATTACTCTATTTAAGTATTCTGCGGTGGGTCTACCTGGTCGTAAACCTGGAATAAAACCACCTTGCTTTTTCATGTTATCGGCCACATCCATGGGATTAAAGCTAATCGCTGTATAGAAAAAGGTAAAGCCGATAATTAATAGGGCATAGAATACGGTGTGTAGTGTGGTACCCCAGGTAAAATACTTTGCAACCCACTGTGCTACTGCATTAGCAGGAAAATAATTGGCAATGGTAGCAGGAAAAATCAGCAGTGAAGAAGCAAAGATAACGGGAATAACTCCGGCCTGATTGACCTTCATGGGGATATGCGTACTTTGTCCGCCATAGACCTTCCGACCAACCACCCGTTTAGCATACTGCACGGGGACCTTGCGTTGCCCTTCTTGAATGAAGATTACTCCTGCAATTACTAATGCTCCAATTACTATCAAGACAAGTACACTAAGTGGGTTAATTGTACCTGCTTTTAGTAAGGTGAAAATATTAACAATAGCAGAAGGTACGCTCGAGACTATCCCGGCAAAGATCAGAATGGAAATTCCGTTACCAATACCTTTTTCCGTAATCTGCTCTCCTAACCACATCAGAAAAGCTGTTCCTGCAGTTAGAGTTGAGACGAAAACAAACCAACTAAGAAACCCTGGTTTTTGCACAGCGCCACTTAGCGCGAAGTAAATCCCAGTAGCCTGGACAAAGGCCAACACTACTGTCCCATAACGGGTATACTGCATAATTACTTTCCGGCCATCCACACCTTCTTTAGCAAGTTGCTCTAATGAAGGTATTACCACCGTGAGTAATTGCATGATAATTGATGCGTTAATATACGGAGTGATACTCATAGCAAAAACTGAAAAGTTCTTAAAGGCACCACCGCTGATTACGTCAACCAGACCAAACAGCGCTCCACCACTTTCAATAAACTTTCTAATTTGCTCGATATCAACCCCGGGCACAGGTACATGGGCACCAATCCGAAAAACTAGAATGATCGCCAGTGTAAAGAGAATTTTTGCTCTCAATTCACCTACCTGCAAAGCCTTGGAAAGAGTGGATAACAATTAAATCACCTCTGCTTTTCCGCCGGCAGCCTGGATTTTCTCCGCTGCGGACTTACTAAAGCTATGCACCTTAACTGTCAGAGCTTTTTCCAGTTCTCCTGTCCCTAGAATTTTAACTCCATCCTTTACAGCATTAATAACTCCGGTCTTGATTAGAAGTTCAGGAGTTACCTCAGTGCCGTTATCAAAACGATTTAACGCACTAACATTGATGGCAGTAATTTCTTTCCTAAATAAAGAGTTACTAAAACCACGCTTAGGAACGGCACGCTGTAAGGGCATTTGGCCTCCCTCAAAGCCTGGTCGAACCCCACCACCGCTGCGGGCATTTTGACCTTTATGTCCACGACCTGATGTTTTGCCCAGACCGGAACCAATACCTCTGCCTTTACGTGTTGGCTCTTGTCTTGATCCGGGAGCCGGCTGCAGTTCATGTAATTTCATTTTGTACACCTCCCTCAAAAAGCCTTTAGGTACTAATTAGTCCACTTCAACTATACTTCTTCCACTTTAACTAGGTGGATTACTGTATTAATCATCCCTCTAATTTGTGGGGTGTCTTCGTGAACAACTGAGTTTTGTAATTTGCGCAAGCCCAAGGTCCGTACAGTAGCTTTCTGATTTTCAGGACGGCCAATAGAGCTGCGAACCAAGGTTACTTTTAACTTAGCCACTCTATTTTCCTCCTAACCCAAAAGTTCTTCTACGGTCTTACCTCTAAGTCTGGCCACTTCTTCAGCACGGTGTAAGCCTTTTAAGCCTTCAATAGTAGCGTTAACCATATTGTTAGCATTGGCTGACCCTAGTGATTTGGTTAAAATGTCATGTACACCAGCTAATTCCAAGATCGCCCGCACAGGGCCTCCAGCAATTACACCAGTACCCTTAGAAGCAGGCTTTAATAATACTTTTCCTGCGCCAAAGCGACCAGTTACCTGGTGAGGTATGGTAGTTCCTACAATCGGAACTTCTACTAAATTCTTCTTAGCATCTTCAATTCCCTTACGGATAGCATCGGGAACCTCTGCTGCCTTGCCCAAGCCAGCCCCGACGTGGCCATTGCCATCGCCAACAACTACTAGAGCGCTGAAACTAAACCGCCGGCCGCCTTTAACAACCTTGGCTACTCGAGCTATGTTAACTACTTTTTCGCTTAATTCCAACTTGCTAGCATCAATACGTACCACCATGTATTTCCCTCCTTTTCCGCAGATTAAAATTCCAATCCGGCTTCACGAGCTGCCTCAGCTAGAGCCTTGACCCGTCCGTGATATATACTGCCTCCGCGGTCAAAAACCACCTTGGTTATGCCTTGAGCTTTTGCCTTCTCGGCAATCGCCAGGCCTACTTGCTTAGCTGCTTCAACATTGCCACCAAGCTCAACTTTTTCGCGCAGTTCTTTCTCCAGTGTGGAGGCTGCGACAAGAGTGGTTCCGCTAACATCATTAATAATTTGAGCATAAATATGATTTAAGCTGCGAAAAACACTGAGACGAGGACGATCCAGATTACCAGCAACCCGTTTACGCACCCGTAGGTGTTTTTTAGCCTTGACAGCTTTTCTATCCTGACGCTTAATCACTTTGTTCACTCCTTCCCAACCTTCAAGCACCCGCTAACTGGCACCCAAAGACCTTATTTCTTACCTTTACCGCCAGTCTTACCAACCTTACGACGGATAACTTCACCTTCGTACTTAATCCCTTTACCTTTGTAAGGTTCAGGTTCCCGTACTGCCCGGATATTTGCAGCCAGAGCACCGACTTTTTCTTTGTCAATACCCTTAACAATGATTTTAGTTGGAACGGGAACATCTACTTCTAAACCATCCGCAGGCTCAAACTCTACTGGATGGGAGAAACCAATGGCCAGGACTAACTTGCTACCCTGTTTAGAAGCCCGGTATCCTACACCAACCATCTCTAGACCTCGCTCATACCCCTTAGTAACACCTTCAACCATGTTACTAATTAGCGTACGAGTTAAACCGTGGAGAGAGCGATGATTTTTGGCATCACTGGGACGTTCAACAATTATATTGCCTTCTTCCATCCGGATAATCATATCCTGATGTAATTGCTTGCTTAGTTGGCCCTTCGGCCCCTTAACTAACACCAGATTATTATCAATCTTGACGTCAACTCCGGTTGGCACAGCAATAGGCATTTTTCCGATTCTCGACATAGTCACACCTCCTGTGCTTTTACTGCGGTGACTGATTATCAGTGCTCAGTTTGGTTCTACCAAACGTAAGCTACTACCTCTCCACCCAAGCCCTGCTTTCTGGCTTGCTTATCAGTCATCAACCCTTGAGGAGTGGAGATTAAGGCAATGCCCAGGCCACCAAGTACTCTGGGAACTTCATCTTTTTTGGCATAAACCCGCAAGCCGGGCTTACTAATCCGCTTCAAGCCACTGATGACCTTGGCACGATCAGCACCATACTTCAGATAGACCCGAAGTACACCTTGCTTGCCGTCTTCAATATGTTCAAAATCCTTAATAAAACCTTCATTCTTAAGGATATCTGCCATGGCCTTTTTAATTTTAGATGCTGGAATTTCTACCTTTTCATGATTAACTGTATTAGCGTTTCTGATTCGGGTAAGAAAATCCGCAATTGGATCTGTCATCACCATGTTTACTACCTCCTTCCCTCTGGCTTACCAACTTGACTTGGTGATTCCGGGGATTTCACCCTTATAGGACAATTCCCGGAAGCAAATACGGCAAATTCCAAATTTGCGCATATACGCATGTGGTCTTCCACACAGTTTGCATCTATTATACGCCTGTACCGAATGCTTAGGCGTGCGTTGTTGCTTTACTACCATGGATTTCTTTGCCACAGTTTCTCCTCCTTCACCGGCTTATTGTAGGCACCGGATTTACTGCGCTCTGAATGGCATTCCCATTAACTTCAGGAGTTCACGAGCTTCCTCGTCACTCTTGGCAGTTGTTACAAAGGTAATATCCATCCCGCGCAATTTCTCAATCTTATCATAGTCAATCTCAGGAAAAAGGAGCTGCTCTTTCAGACCCATGGTGAAATTACCTCTACCATCAAAAGATTTTGGAGATACACCACGGAAGTCACGAACCCGAGGTAAAGCCACGTTAAAGAGTTTATCAACGAATTGATACATCCGGGCTCCCCGTAGAGTTACCTTTGTTCCGATCGGCATGTTTTCCCGAAGTTTAAAGCCTGCAATCGACTTCTTAGCCCTAGTAATGATCGGCTTTTGACCAGCAATCTGAGTCAAATCTAACACTGCAGAATCAATAATCTTGGCATTTTGGATAGCTTCTCCCAAGCCCATATTGATAATTACCTTTTCTAATCTTGGGATTTGCATTACATTTTTATAGCTAAACTTCTGCATCATGGCAGGAGCTACTTCGCTATTAAATTTTTCTTTGAGACGCACCATTATAATTGCAGCCTCCTTTCCTTATGAGGTTAGTCCACAACTTCTCCGCATTTTTTACAAACACGAACTTTTTTGTCGTTATCCTGAATCTTATTGCCGGTACGTACGGCATTATTGCACTTATTGCACCATAGTAAAACATTTGAGCTGGCAATGGGGGCCTCTTTTTCAATAATGCCACCCTGAGGCAATTTCTGACTAGGTTTAGTGTGGCGTTTTACTACGCTGACACCCTCAACTACAACCCGGCCATGTTTAGGCAATACCTCAAGCACCTTGCCCTTTTTACCTGCGCTCTTACCAGTAATCACCAGCACTGTATCGCCCTTTTTAACATGAATCTTGGGCATGGTCATGGATTCCACCTCCTACTGCTATACGAACTAGGTTTTACTCCTAGAGCACTTCTGGTGCCAAGGAGATAATTTTCATGAAGTCCCGATCCCTTAGTTCACGGGCAACTGGCCCAAAAATCCGGGTGCCTCTGGGACTCTTGTCGTCCTTAATAACGACAGCGGCATTTTCATCAAACTTTATATACGAACCATCCGGACGTCTAACTTCTTTCCTGGTCCGTACAACAACGGCTTTAACGACATCACCCTTCTTGACAACGCCCCCTGGTGTTGCTTCTTTAACGGCACAAACGATAATGTCACCGATAGAAGCATACCGACGTTTTGAACCCCCGAGAACCCGGATACACATGAGTTTTTTAGCCCCGGTGTTGTCGCCAACATGCAAAAGGGTTTGAACCTGAATCATGGTGTATGACCCTCCCTTCAGTTACACAATATTTTCTTTGGTCATCCCACGAAGAACTAGATTTGCTCCTGGCGGCCCAGGATCTCCACAACCCTCCAGCGCTTATCCTTACTTAAGGGTCTGGTCTCCATTATTTTAACTGTGTCGCCAGTCCGGCAAGTATTCTCTTCGTCATGAGCCTTAAATTTGGTAGTTTGTTTGACCGTCTTGCCATAAAGAGGGTGACGCACCCGATCTTCTACGGCTACTACCACGGTTTTGTCCATCTTATCACTCACTACTGAGCCTATCCGAACTTTCCGCATAGCTCTATCCACAGTGCAAGCCTCCTTTCTGATTACAGGCCTATCCGCAATCTTTGCCCCCATGCCTTAAGCTTCTTGGGGATACAATTCCCGCTCCCGGATAATGGTTTGCACTCGAGCAATACCCCGGCGAACTTCACGGATACGCATCGGATTTTCTAACTGACCAGTGGCCAACTGGAACCGTAGCTTAAAAAGCTCTTCTTTTAGATCAACAAGCTTTTTAGCCAGTTCATCGCTAGTATGATTTCTGATTTCACTAGCTTTCATTTGCGTCACCACCTGTTATTTCACTTTTTACAATAAACTTAGTCTTGATTGGCAGTTTATGAGCAGCCAGACGCATTGCCTCTCTTGCTGTCTCTTCAGGAACCCCAGCCAGTTCAAACATTACACGACCTGGCTTAACTACTGCTACCCAGTATTCAGGTGAACCTTTACCACTCCCCATCCGAGTTTCAGCAGGTTTAGCTGTAATAGGCTTATCGGGGAAAATCTTGATCCAGACCTTTCCACCCCGCTTGATATAACGAGTCATGGCAATCCGTGCAGCTTCTATCTGACGGTTAGTTATCCAAGCTGGTTCCATGGCCTGCAGGCCGAATTCACCATAAGCAATCTCACTACCACCCTTGGCAAAACCCTTGAGGCGGCCCCGATGTACTCTTCTATGTTTGACACGCTTTGGTACTAGCATTACGCTTGACCTCCTTCCACAGGAGCAGGCTTAGCTGCTGGAAGTACCTCACCTTTATAAATCCAAACTTTAACGCCTATTTTACCATAGGTAGTATTGGATTCAGCAAAGCCATAATCAATATCTGCTCTTAAGGTATGAAGAGGAACTTTGCCTTCGTTATACCATTCAGTCCGAGCAATTTCAGCACCAGCTAGACGTCCTGCACAAGCAATTTTGATTCCTTGTGCGCCTAATCTCATCGAACGGGAAACTGCTTGCTTCATGGCTCTCCGGAAGGAAACCCGCTTAGCTAACTGGGCAGCTACATTCTCAGCTACTAGGACAGCATCTAGTTCAGCTACTTTAATTTCGGCGATATTTACATTGACTTGCTTGCTGGTCATTCTTTCCAGCTCTTTACGTAGAGCATCAACCTCTGTACCACCCCGGCCAATAACGATACCAGGTTTAGCAGTATAGATTGTTACTTTTACTCTATTAGCAGCTCGTTCAATTTCAATTCTGGAGATACCGGCCGCAAATAGTCTTTTCTTGATATATTTGCGTAGTTTTACGTCTTCAACCAACAGTTTGCTGAAATCGCGATCAGCATACCACTTGGCATCCCAGTCCTTGATGATTCCAATTCTA
>CAZKEO010000073.1:0-7536 GCA_964551785.1 uncultured Eubacteriales bacterium
AGGTGTCCAAAAAAGAGCCACAGCCAGAAGAACAAGCTTCATTAAGGAGGATACTCTCAATAACACCATCCTGGATTTTGAGGCACTTCATGTCTTGGCCACCAATATCTAAGATAAAATCCACGCCCGGACAGAAAAATTCTGCTGCTTGATAATGGGCAATTGTCTCTATTTCGCCGATATCAATCTTTAGGGCGGTCTTAAGTAACCCTTCCCCGTACCCTGTTACTGTGGAATTGACGATTTTTGCATTGGGAGGCAAAAGTTGATAAAGTTCTTGCAGAACCTTGCTGGTGGATTTTAGTGGGTTACCCTCGTTGCTGCCATAATGGGCATAAAGCAGGGCGCCTTTACCATCAATCAGGGCAACTTTGGTAGTTGTCGAGCCGGCATCAATCCCTAGAAAACAGTCTCCTTCAAAAGTGCTGAGTTCCCTTCTGGTGATGGCCTTGTTCTGGTGCCGATAGCGAAAGGCTTGATACTCTTCCTCTGAGCAAAATAGTGGAGCTAAGTTATCTGCTTCACTCTGGAAGCTGGTTTTAAGATTATTAACATTGCTAAGGAAAGTTTGAAATACTACGCGTGCTTCGTTGACACTAGCTAAAGCAGCCCCGATTGCGACATAGAGCTGGGAGTTGGCTGGGAAGATTATTTGATTTTCGCTTACTTTCAAAGTCTCAACAAATCTTTTCCTGAGCTCTGATAGGAAAAATAATGGGCCACCTAGCAAGGCAACCTTGCCATTAATCGGCCTTCCACAGGCTAAGCCCCTAATGGTTTGGTTAACAACTGCTTGTAGCACAGAAACAGCAATATCTTCCTTAGCCGCACCTTCATTTAAGAGTGGTTGGACGTCGGTCTTGGCAAAAACCCCACACCTTGCGGCAATAGGATAAATCTCATTATAGCTCTTGGCCAGTTCGTTTAACCCCATTGTGTCTACTTTAAGCAAAGAAGCCATTTGATCAAGAAACGAGCCTGTTCCACCGGCGCAGGTACCATTCATCCGTTGATCTACGCCATTCTTGAGGTAAGTAATCTTAGCATCTTCTCCACCCAATTCGATTGCCACGTCTGTTTCGGGATAATAGGTTTTGAGTGCTTTGGTAGCAGCCATCACCTCTTGCGTAAAGGCAACTCCCAGCTGTTTTGCGATGCCCATGCCACCAGAACCGGTGATTATGACCGTTAGTTGGGAATCCTTTAGAATTTTGGTGGCATCATAAAGGAGATGCCGCAATTTCTGCTTGATTTCGGCATAATGGCGCTCGTATTTACTATAGATCAGCTCTTTTCTAGGATTTAAAATAACGGCCTTAATCGTTGTAGATCCGATATCAATACCAACATGATATAAATTGAGCATAACACCCACAGCGCATCGGCTGTGTTCACCTCCTTGGTATTTAGTTCATAAATACAACAATTAGGGCATCCATTATTAAACAAACAGAGTGTTGATTAGTAGTCTATATGTATATTACAATAGTCCAAGAGATAGAAGAGCTGACTAGCAGTATTGCTAATATCAACCTTTTGAGCATGAACACCCTAAATGAACCTGTCTAGCGAAAATGTTTTTGCTAGGTCCCTTTAAAGTACCAGGTTTAGAAGAAGATAAAAGTATCTAATATTTCCGTATGCAAAAGTTCAAAATAAAGACCATCAAAAATCAAGATCAATACAGATTAAGTAACCTTGAGAGGGGGATATTAACTTGGATAATAGTAAAAGTGAAAACGCACAACCAAAGGCCAGTAAGGAAGATGGGGTTAGGGTCTATCGAACTGATGATTTAATTGTTTATTGGGATGCAAAGTTATGTTCTCATGCGGGTAAATGCTGGCAAGGGCTCCCACAAGTTTTTAAGCCGAAGGAAAGACCCTGGGTGACTATGGCAGCAGCGACTCCGGAAGAAATTATTAAGACCATTGACACTTGTCCCACAGATGCCCTGAAATATCAACTGCCGGAAGGCTCTAAGGTCGACCCGGTGCTTGCCAAAGGACCTGGCGCAGTGGATTTCAAGAGAGAGCATTTGCCGACTGTTAAGATTAAAATGGTCAAAAATGGACCACTAGTCGTCGAGGGTACTGCCCAGATTTATGACCCAGCGGGTAATTTATTGAAGGAATCCAGTCGGGTGGTTTTGTGCAGTTGCGGTCGGAGTAAGAATGCCCCTTTCTGTGATGGGACCCACCTTCATAAAGAATAGCATTTTTGATTGAATGCAACCCAGAAAAAATTAAAGATGATATAGGGAAGATCTGGCTGTATGTTGTGTAATAACAACGCCGCACAAATTGTGCGGCGTTTTACTGTTTGGAAAAATAACCACCTACTAGGCAGGGGGTTATGATTTGCTGGGTGCTTAGAAGCATAGCATCCATTATCTTAAGCTTGGGCTTCTCTTTGATTCAAAACCCATTCGGATTGTCTGTATGCCAGGGAAAGTTGTTCTTCGGGGCTTAAATAGGGTTTTGCCCAGTTCTTTTTAACAATCAGGGCAGTTAAAGCTTCGTGAGCCATTAATTTCTCATTTAGATATTCAGCACAGAGACGTCCTACTTCAGGAGTCACTGCATTCAAGGTTGCTGCTAGATAAGCGTTGGTCGCGCCTTTAATCGTCATATCGGTAAGGTTGGCTATAACTTGATCAGTTAGTTTCATATCTTTTACCCAGATTAAATTGCTAAAGATTGCTCCCATCTTAGTGCACCTCCGTGATAGGAATGTCTTGTTATAAAAGTTATTTACAAGATACAAAAAAAGGGACTGTCTCATAAGTGAATGTTTTAAGTGGTTTCCATTAGTGGAAATAGTTTGCGAGCTGGCTGGAAAAGCTAAAGCTAATTGCGACCCAATCAGGGGGTGTTTGAGGTGGGTATTAACATCCAAGGACTGTACAAAAGCTACAAGAATGGCGATGAGATCACCGAAGTTTTAAAGAATGTCACTTTTCAGGTGGAGGATGGGGAGTTTCTAGCCATCATTGGCCCTTCAGGTTCCGGTAAATCGACACTGATGAATATCATCGGTTGTTTAGATCGGCCTACGAAGGGTACTTATCTGCTGGCCAATCAGGATACCCGTCGCTTAGGTGACCGTAGGCTGGCCGCCATCCGTAATAAGCATATTGGCTTTGTCTTTCAATCCTTTAACCTGCTCTCTCAGTATACGGCTCTAGAAAATGTGGAATTGGCTGGACTGTATAGTAACGCACCTGCCAAAAAGGTCAGGCAAAAGGCAAGGCAGGCCTTGGTTTCCTTGGGACTGGAAGATCGTCTGCAATACAAGCCCAACCAGTTATCGGGGGGGCAAAAGCAGAGAGTTGCGATTGCTAGGGCGATTGTCAATTCGCCTCAAATCATCTTAGCAGATGAACCTACCGGAAGTTTAGACTCCAAGACAGGCAAGGAAGTACTGGATATCTTTAAGGAACTGAACAAACAAGGCAAAACCATTATTATTGTCACCCATGATCTAGATATAGCCCATGAGGCCAACAGAATAGTTTACATTAAAGACGGCGTGTTGAGGGGGTTCTACCATGAGGGTTCGCGAAAACGTGCGGAGTAGTGTTAAATCCTTATTACATAACAAGCTACGCAGTTTTTTAACAATGTTGGGTAACATCATTGGGATTTTTTCTGTGATCGCCCTCACTTCCATTGGCCAGGGCATTCAAAACCAGGTTACTTCCCAGGTAGAGTCACTCGGTGCCAACTTGTTATATGTTTATCCGGGTAAAGTTACCATAGGGCCACTTAAAAAGGGTGAGAGCAAACTAGGAGTGCAAGCTGGTAGTTCTAGACAGGGTAAAAGCACCTTGACCTACCAGGATGTCTTAGCTTTGAAGGGGAAAACCGCTATTACTGCTGTGACAGGCAATTATAGTACTGTTGACAAGCTGGATAGCTTAAAAATACTGACTACCACAACTGGGGTTGATGAGGACTTAATTAAAATTAACCAACTAGCCTTAAAATATGGCCGCTTCATTTCCGCAACTGAGCGAGTTAACAAAAAACGGGTAGCTGTGATTGGGGACCAGGCTAATAAAGAGTTATTCAATGGCAAAAACTCGGTTGGTCGGACCTTTCAGTTGAACGGCAAGGATTACCAGGTTATTGGAGTACTGGAGCACAAGAAGGTTGAGAGCATAGGGCCACAGGGGGATGACCTCAACGTCAAAATCTATCTCCCTATTACCGAAATGCTGGAGAGGTTAAAACAAAAAAATATTAATCAAATAGTTGTAAAAGCTAGCTCGGCTGAAGCTGTAGTAGCCGCTGAAAAAACAATGAAGACTACCTTGTTAAAGCAGCACACTGCTGATGAGTTTTCCATCTTAAAACAACAGGATATGTTGAACGCAGTTTCCAAGATCGTAGGGATTATCACAGCTGGGATTGGTGGGATTGCTGCCATATCGCTCTTGGTAGGGGGAATTGGTATCATGAATATCATGTTAGTTTCGGTATCGGAGCGTACTAGAGAAATTGGGGTACGCAAGGCGATCGGTGCTAATCGGCGAGATATTTTAGTGCAATTCCTGATTGAAGCGGTGTTTATCAGCATCCTGGGTGGCCTTTTGGGGCTGGCGAGCGGAATTGGAGGTTCGCTATTAGTACCGCGGTTCTTCCCCGCTATCCAGACAGCCATCTCACTTACTGCGGTGTTAATTGCCTTGCTACTTGCCATGTTGGTAAGGATCGTTTTTTGGGTTTATCCTGCGACGAAAGCTGCTAAACTAGATCCCATTGAGGCCCTGCGTAGTGAATAGCTTGTAGTTAGGTTAGTTATCTTGAGCACTTGACCCTACAACGTTGAAGGTTATTTGCTATAAACATAGTAGTTTTCCATAGAGGTAACATAACGCATTTTAGCGTTTACGTAATTAATAAAAGTCTTTGTTTCTTTATTGTTTGTCTCATTACGTTCAACCAATACCATAATGTTTTCAGAGCGGAAAAGTATTTGTAGGATTTCGTTTTCGCCAGTTGTACCAAAGTTACCAAGAAGCATAGTATCCGATTTAAACCCAAAACGATCTATCGGTATTAAATAGAGAGCTGCCTTGTGATCTAATAAATAGGCTTTATTACCGTTCTTCTCTGTTTGCACCAAGTAGTTGTCAATTTTAACCACGTTTTCGATGATGCCTTTCTCAAATGGTATTCCTTCATAGTGTTTTACAGTTTTATTAAAACAGTCGCCAGGTGGTTTTAGAAAATAACTAATTAGCAATATACAGAATGACACTAGAATTACAAAGATAATATAATCTTTAGTTACGGTGTTATTAACCGGGACACTTTTTTGATCATGTATAAAGGACAGATTTAGAATGAATATTGGCATTGCAAATAATAAGTGAATGTGATCAGTTAATGGAAAGACCATTGAAAAGTTAACAAGTGAATATAAGGAAATTAGGATAACCAGAGCTCTTTTCTCAAAGGATTGATAGTAAATTAATCCTTTAATCAGCACTCCCAGGATTATTAAAGGTACGAACAATGACAGCGATTTAATTAGAATACGCTGATCATAGAACAATGAACTATAAGGAATAAACAAAACCTTTGTAAATTCACCTGCTCCAAGAATAGTCTGATCAATAAAACTATCAAGAGCACCGTTTGTCCATAGATAAAACAATTCTATGCTAATAATAATCGTATAGCCAAAGATTTTCATAAAAAACTCTCTGATAAAGCGCCATAAGTAATTATTCCTAAATTTATCAACTGAATTTTGGGGATTCTTGATAAGTATAATATGCTAAGAAAATAGCAGATCCTAATAAGCCCAGGCACCCAATGTTTTGTTTCGAGATTGTTGTGAGTCCAAGCAATAGGCCGATAAGTAACTCAAAAAAATCCCCCCTCGTTTTATGAGAAGCGTACTTTATTTTTAAAATTTCCAGCAGTAAAGCAGCAGACAAAAAGAGGATAGCAAACCAACTATAGTTATTTTGAGGAAAAACAAAGACTAAGCAAGCATATATAAAAGGCCCAAAGAAAGATTTTACGATTGTATTATTTAGTAGGCGTAAAATAACATATAAGATTATGCCATTGAAAGACGAAATACCAATTGCAACATACCTCATTGTAATCAGCTTATCTGAAAAAAGGTCTAAAAATAAGGAGTTAATCTGGAGTGCAAAGGGTGCCTGAAGCAGAAAGAAATCTTTATAGGGTATTTGACCAAATAATAAACGTCTGGCAAATTGATAATTCCAAATTTCATCCATATCAGGCGTGCGGAGTAAAAAGACAGGGATAAAGGTTAAGATAACGAAAAGGGAGATTACTACAGTTTCCCGTTTATTTATTTTTGGTAGCAATTGTAGGGCTCCTTTCATTTATATGTATAAGCCATGGAAGTAAATTATTAAATTATTCGGCATTTATTTACAGATTACCTTCTAGTTTTTATCCCAAGATACTACAGACAAAGCTTTCAAGAAAGGTTGGATAATCATGCAAGCAGATTCCAAAAGAAACATTTTGCTAGTCGGGTTATTTTTGGGGATGTTTTTTGCCTCCCTGGACCAAACAATAGTTCAAGTAGTCAGTGTACAGCAGGGCTAATTATCAGATAGATTTTAGACTAAGCAAAGGAGTAAAGTGATGCGCGAGCTATTTCGGCTAAATAGTAATAAGCGATTCCGCCAAGTATTTTGCCTGTTTATTTTGTTCGTGGCACAGTTTTGGTGGTTAAGTACGACCAAAAGGTTCTACTCCGAGAAGGAGCTGGAGCAAAAATACCGCCATTTATATAGACGGCAAGCTGAAAGATTTACTGCGACAGCCCTGGGTTTGGGTGGGTTACTGATCAAGCTGGGACAGTTTTTTAGCTCCAGAGTGGACATTTTACCGCAGGAATATACCAATGAATTAGCTGTTTTGCAGGATGCTGTAGAACCAGTTGAGAGTGAAATCATCAGGGCCCGAATTGAAGAGGAGCTTGGGGGGCTCTTAACTGACACTTATGCGACCTTTCAAGACCAGCCCCTAGCAGCTGCTTCTTTAGGCCAGGTTCACCGCGCCCAACTGCTGAGTGGGGAAGAGGTTGCCGTTAAAGTCCTGCGGCCTGGTATCGAGGATGTAGTGGCAATCGATTTAGAAACCTTAAAACTAATCATTGCCTGTATGAAAAGGTATCCCAAGATTAGTAATTCCGTCGATTTGGACCAGGTTTATGTTGAGTTTAAAGTGACGGTATCTGAAGAACTAGACTATTGTAAAGAAGCTGATAATGCTCAAAAATTTCGGGAGATTTTCCGGGAGGATCCACGCGTTTATGTCCCGCTGGTTTATCCAGCTTTCAGTACCCGGCGAGTACTGACCCTGGAATTTGTTGAAGGCTATAAAATTAATGACTTCCATAGTTTGGAGCGGGCCGGTTTAGATCTGCCAGCAATTGCCGCGAATTTAATAGCTTGTTACCTGCGACAGGTGTTGGTTGAAGGTTTTTTCCACGCTGATCCTCATCCAGGCAATCTCCTGATAAGTAAGGATGGAG
>CAZKEO010000074.1:0-7487 GCA_964551785.1 uncultured Eubacteriales bacterium
AGATTTAGTGTCACCCTTCAACTTAATAATACTTCCTTCCACCGGTTTAGCAATTCCTGGTGAGGTATCTAATACCTCAATCAGCACTTCCCAAGGAAAAGCCGTGCCATCTAAGGAAATTCGATCTCCTGTGCGTACTTTTAAGGTGATATGCTTCTGTAAGAAATCAGTTTGTTCAGCCCCATTTACTAATACCTTAACTCCAGATACCGAGTAATAATTTACGAGCCGCAAGGTTACTACGCCGTTATATTCGTCAGTTAGCGCTACTGCCTGGGTGGTAAGGCTGGGCGGTACCCAGGTGCTTGCTGCTGAACCAAAACCACTAGTCACTCCGGTAATTTGTTCTTCCATTAGCTCACTGAGATTAAATTCACGTTCTATAGGATCCTGATAAACTGTCAATTGCGAAACAGCAACCACTAAGGCCAAGACCACAATGACCTTGAACAGCACCTTCTCCGCATAGAATTTTTGTAGTATCTTCCACTTCACCTAATCTCCCCCCTGTTATGCATATACTATGAGGGAGGGGTGCCAAATATGCTACTACTCCAATTGCAAACTTTCGGCATGAGACTTAGTGCTTGGTTCCATATTAGTACACCTATTCCTGGAGGCTGAGGGCAGCCGCTTGACCTGCCACATAACCAGTGGACCAGGCTATCTGGAGGTTAAAACCACCGGTAAAGCCGTGGACATCTAGGATTTCTCCGGCAAAATACAAGCCAGGAATTAGCCTGGATTCCATTGTTTTAGGGTTCAACTCTTTGACATTAATTCCTCCAGCGGTAATTACTGCTTCCCTAATTGGCCTGGCTTTACTGATGGTTAATTTTAAACCTTTCAGTAAATCTACCAACTGCAAGCGTTCCTCTTTAGTAACCTGATGAATAAACTTATCCTCTGGGATGCCCGAAAGCTTGATAACTACAGGAATTAAGGATTTGGGTAGCAACTCCGCCAAGGAGTTCTTAAATTGTTTGCGGGCAAATTGGGTGAAATCCCTTTGCAGTCGCTGGTCTAACTGTTCCCTTGTGAGAGCAGGTTTAAGGTCAATTAAGAAATTTACTGGCTCTCCCTTTGCTAAGGCTGGTACTACCTGATCACTGAGTGTCAAAACAACAGGTCCGGAAATCCCAAAGTGGGTAAAAAGCAATTCACCAAATTCCTTGGCAACTGTTTTATTTTTGATCACAACTGAAGCTTGAATATTTCTTAAGGACAGACCCTGCGCTTCCTGAACCCAGCTTTCAACTGTCTCTAAAGGAACTAGTGAAGCTAAGAGTGGCTTGATGCTATGCCCAAGCTTCGTCGCCCACTGATAACCCTCTCCTGTAGAGCCTGTGCCCGGTGCCGAAAGACCGCCCGTAGCTACAATTACCTTCGGTGCTCTGAGCACCTCGCCGCCTGCTAATTTGAGCTCTAGTGGCTGCCCGGGGCTTGCTTTCAAGCCTGTGACCACAGCATTTTTACGTAGCTCTACCCCAGCATCCTGTACGGCCCTAACTAACGTGGTGACGACATCCTCTGCCCGGTCAGATTGTGGGAAGACGCGATTGCCTCGTTCAACCTTGGTGGGAAGGCCCCTTTGTTCAAAAAAATCGATACTATCTTCGACCGAGAATGCTTGCAAGGCTCCATATAGGAATTTTGGGTTAGCCGGAATGTTTTGCATCAGCTCTTCTTGCGTACATGCGTTAGTCAAATTACAGCGTCCCTTACCTGTAATTAAGATTTTCTTACCAGGAGCTTCTTTTTTTTCCAACAATAGTACTCGGGCGCCGTAGCTGGCCGCTGTTGCTGCTGCCATCATACCAGCCGCGCCAGCCCCGATGATAATAATATCTGCCTCCAAGTTAAATCCTCCTTAAAGGGATAATCTCTATTTCAATTTCTATTTCAACTTATATTTTATCCTATAAAGAATTTTAGCAACCAAGGTGCCACTATGGCCGTGGCAATACCCATCAAAGCTATGGCCACACCACTCATAGAGCCTTCAATTTCGCCTAACTGTACTGCTCTGGAGGTGCCCCCGACATGGGAAGCAGCCCCAATCCCAATCCCAATGGCAATCCGGTCCTTTACCCCCATCAGCTTCAAGAATTCCGGACCAATAATGCCTCCCAAAATACCAGTTATTACCACTCCAAAGATCACCAACGCTGTACTACCACCAAGTTCTTGGGTAATTCCAATCGCAATCGGGGCAGTAGTAGATTTGGCTGCCAGCGAAAGAGCTGTTTTAGAACTGGCACCCAAAACCTTAGCCAATACGACCACAGAAACTACTCCAGTAACTGACCCCAGGGCTATACTGACCATAATCTGGGTAAAGTACTTTTTTAAGATTGGTAACTGCTTATATAAGGGGACCGCAAGCGCCACCGTGGCAGGGCCGATGAAAAAGGTTACTAGCTTTGACCCTGGTTGATAACTTTCATAAGGGAGACCCGCACTCAGTAGAATCAGAACAATTAGAGCAGGAGCCAATAGTAGGGGATTGAGCAAGCTCCAGGGTAGCCGCAAATAGATTTCCCTGGCTAACCAAAAACAGACCAGGGTCAGCACTACTCCAAATATCGGTGTATTAACTATTGCCAGCTTCACTTTGTTGCCCCTTTCTTTGGAGGAGTTCCATTGTTTTTGCAGTTACTAACATCACTAGAAAGGTACTTAGCACAATGCTAACTACAATTGCCAGCAAGTCATGGGCAACCAACGTCCAATCCTTCATAAAGGTAACTGCCAGCGGAACTAGTAATAGTGCAAGATTTTGGATAAGAAAGCTCGCAGTCCTGTCTACCCATTCGAGTTTAATTAGACCAGATGTTAGTAACCCACCCAGTAGCACTAACCCTAACAAATTTCCCGGCAGTGGCAGGCCACTACCCTCGGAAATCAGCTCTCCTAAAAAATAACAGCCCATAATTATTACAAGTCCATTGACCACATCTTTGGTTTGTTGCATATTCTTACCTCCATGATGCTAACATAAAGTCATACTTTCCCAGTGGTATTAAAAACTACTTGGTGTCAACCAAGTAGTCTTGACTTTTTTCGCATTTAGTATTTTAACTAGGGCTTATCCGGAATTGACTTTCTTACCAGTGGCTGATCTGGAATTTAGTGTTTTATGTGGCTTTTCCGAAATGAGTTTTTACTGTCGCTTATCTGGAATTGAGTTTCTTTTCTAAAGCCTCTCGGTATTTACCGATTTCGCGATACATGCCAAACAGTAATCGCTCGACATCAAATTTATTCAATACTATTTCAGCGGGGTCCAAAATCTCGATCTTACGGAACTCGTGTCTAGCCACAAACTGCAGGAGATCCTCCAAGGAGTCTGATTTTACACTCAGGATGATTGGGGCATAAGCAATTTCCCGATTTTCTACCTCATCTAAAACCACATAAACATCGAGACTTAAGTCAATATCTTCAATAACGACTCCTTGATGTGGTACATTACGCAAAAAAGCAACCTGTTGCTCCCTTACTTCTTCTGCTAATTTCTCAGTAGACTTCCCGCCAAAGAGAAATCGGCCAGGCTTGCCACTACCACTATAGTCCATTCTTACCTTTACCCTGATGTCACTATGGGCTAAGTCCTCTCCAACTCTCACTTTGACCATGCCAGCGTCCTCCTCATTTAGTACTCAATACCACGCCGGCTGGGAATGCCCTTGGCGTAGGGATGTTTGATTTCTTTCATTTCAGTTACTAAATCTGCTAGTTCAATTATTTCCGGGGGAGCATTACGCCAAGTAATAACTACTTCTACTTGAGGTGGTTTTAGTGCTAATACTTCTAGGACTGGTTCTAATTTTAATAAATCAAAATAGAGGGCATTACTTAATTCATCCAGGATGATCAAATCAAATTGATCACTTAGCATCACTTCTTTAGCTTTCGCTAAAGCCAATTGGGCTCCAAAAACATCATCTTCATTAGCTTCCCCTTTAATAATAAAACAACTACCACAACCACAACAAGCAGCTTCGCCTTGTCGAATCAAAGTGCTCCGGGGACAAATCCGGCCATATTGACTAAATTGTACTTGGGGATAAAGTCGTTGCCAAGTCGCCATTTCACCATAATAGGGACTCCCTTTCATAAACTGCACAATGTAGGCATTGAAACCATGTCCAATTGCTCGAGTAACCAACCCAAAAGCTGCAGTTGATTTGCCCTTGCTATTGCCAGTATAAACCTGAATCAGACCCTGTGTCAGCCTTGTTCTCGGCATGCTTATCCCTCCATCTCATATTAGCATAGCAATCTAGTTTATGATTAGAATCTTTATGTGAGTTTATTAGCAGGTCTATCTGGGCATGTTCGCATTTAAGAGTCTGCTAAATTTATCACGGTAATATTCCTCTTTATTTTGGTACATTAATCGATCTGCCCTTACTAACAGGTCGTCAGCATCTACTCCACCCTTGGTTGAGGCAAAACCAATACTTAGCGATAAGACTGGTTCCTTGTTTTCGCGTTCTTCATTCCAACGCCAAACCCGATCTTTAATCCTGTTACTAACTAATTCCGCAGTCTCCTCGTTAGCTTCTACTAAGAGGATGACCATTTCGTCGCCACCATAGCGGAAAACATAGTCAATACTGCGCACCATTTCCTGCATGACTTTAGCAGTTTCTACTAATATTAAATCTCCTACGGTATGGCCAAGGCTATCATTAATTTCCTTTAAGCCGTTGACATCAATCATAATTAGACTGAGCGGGATTCTAAATCGTTTAGAGCGATTTGCCTCCTGGGTAAATATGATATCAAAATATTGGCGGTTGTATAACTTAGTTAAGCCATCCATGGTTGCTAATTCGTGAATCCGCTGAAACATTTGGGCATTTTTGATAGCTAAGCAGGCCAGTGAGGCTAAATTAATTAATAGCCACTGCACATGATCCGAGATTTCTTCGGTATCTTCGATTAACATGTAGATGACGCCCAGCACTTCATTGCTTCTTTTCAGCGGGATAAATAGTTTGATTAATTCACCCTCTTGGTAGATTGAAACCCCAGTATCAAACACCTTCTGGAGAATTATCTCCGGTTCAGGATCTTTGATTAGATTGGTTAGTTTTTCATCATGAGCCTCTATGTTCAGTAAGGCCGCTTCTTCGTTGTAGATGTAAATACTACAGCTCGAGTATTTTACTACTCTTTTAATAATTTCCATCAACCGAGTTAAAATATGCTTTAATTCTAAACTGGAATTCATGATTTGAGAAGCTTCATGGAAGATTTTCATCTCATCCCAGGATCTTTTTAAGTCATTTTGCAAGTGGACTTTTTCCGAAACATCAGTCAGGACAGCAGCCAAACCAGTGGTAAAACCACAGTGATCTCGCACCGGAGAACAGCGACATTCAATGTATCTGCCCGCCACGGTAATAATTTCCTCAAAACTTTCGCCGGCCATCACTTCAGAAAAGACATCAGAAATTTTCGTATTAATAATTGCAGGGTGACAATCACGGATATGTATACCCAACAGTTCTTCCCGATTGGAATTCAGGTATTTTTCCGCAGGAAAATTAGCATAGGTGATTACGCCAGCTTCATCAGTATACACTAGTCCTAATTTTACACTATCAATAATACGGTAGAGATATTCCTTGTCCATCAAAAATCACCTGACTTTTCCTGATGACAACAGTATAGCTTATCCTTAAAATGAATTCAATGTTATATTTGTCAGATGTTTGCTCCCGTCAAGCCTGCTAACACTCTTAAGCGTGTAACCTCTTGGGGACTCAAGGCACGATATTTACCCACAGCCAAATGCTCGAGGGTCAAAAAACCGAGACAGACTCTTTTCAGAAATACCACCGGATAGCCGATACTCTCACACATGCGCCGGACTTGGCGATTCCGTCCCTCGTGGATGGTAATTTCTAACCAAGCCTGGCTACCCTCCTGCTTAAGTAATTGCACCTTTGCCGGTGCAGTCATGCCATCTTCTAAACGTACTCCTTGCCGAAGTCGTGCTAGCTTGTCCTCAGATGGTACCCCCCGCACTTTGGCTTGGTAGGTCTTTTCGACCTGGTGACTTGGGTGGGTCAAAGCATGGGTCAGTTCACCATCATTGGTCAGTAACAGTAACCCTTCGGTATCAAAGTCCAATCTACCCACCGGGTAAACTCTTTGCTGAACATCACTGAGCAATTCTCTGACCGTCTTACGGCCCTCGGGATCTTTAAGAGTGGTCACATAGCCACTTGGTTTGTTGAGCAGGTAATAAACCTTCTGCTGTTCGGTGCTAACTAAGACGCCATTTACTGTGATTTGGTCATGTTCAGGATCAACCTTGGAACCTAACTCAGTTACTACTTGTCCATTGACGGTAACTTTGCCCGCTAAGATGAGTTGTTCTGAACTCCTCCGCGAGGCAACTCCGGCATGAGCTAAATACTTTTGCAAACGTTCCACCTGGTTAACCTCCCTTCCTGTCAGCTAAAAACTTTGTGGACAATCCAGACCGAGGCTAAAAAAGCACAGATATCAGCAATTAAACCAACTGCCAGAGCATAGCGGTAGCGCTTTACTCCAACAGAGCCAAAATAGACGGTGAGTACATAAAAGGTAGTGTCAGCACTACCTTGCATGGTGGAGGCTAGACGTCCAATGAAGCTATCTGCTCCATGGACCTTAATTAATTCTGTAGCAAGCCCTAAAGCCCCACTCCCAGAAAGGGGCCGCATAAAGGCCAAGGGTAGCACTTCGGCCGGAATGCCAAGGGGCTTTACGATGGGTTCCAGCAGTTGGGCTAACACTGCCATCGCACCTGAGGCTCTAAAAACGCTAATTGCCACTAACATCGCCACCAAATACGGGATAATCTTAATGGCAGTAGTAAAACCCTGTTGCGCACCTTCTACAAAGGCCTCATAGACCTTAACTCTGCGGACAAATGCCATTAAAGGTATCACCAGCAACATGAGTGGTACTATCCAGCGGGAAATCTCCTTCACTAGCTCTATCAGCATGCCCCTCACCTCCACGGATATTTCCGGCGGTACAAGCTACGGGCTATGCGGTCTAGAGTAATCGCTATCGTCATTCCAACGGCAGTAGCAAAAATAGTGGTCCCTACAATTTCAGTGGGTGCCATAGAGCCTGCATTAACCCGGATGGCAATAATAGTAGTAGGTACTAGGGTAATACAGGCAGTATTCAAAGCCAGGAAGGTACACATTGCTTCACTGGCCTCTTCTTTATCTCCCCGGTTTTGCTTTTGCAGTTCCTGCATCGCTGCTAAACCCATGGGTGTCGCGGCATTGCTTAAACCTAAAATATTGGCACTGATGTTGAGGATTATGGTGCCGAGTACCGCATGTCCGCGGGGAATACTTGGGAACAAGAAGCTAGTCAAAGTGCGGAGCAAGCGGGATAATGCTTGGATTAAACCAGCTGCTTCCGCTAACTTCATAATCCCTAACCAAAGTGTCATCACCCCGATCAGC
>CAZKEO010000075.1:0-7442 GCA_964551785.1 uncultured Eubacteriales bacterium
GAAATTGATGCCATAGCGCCCAAGCGGGAAGAAGTCCATGGTGAGGTGGAAAAAAGAGTAGTTGCGCAACTTCTGGGCTTAATGGATGGCTTAAAACCAAGGGGACAGGTTGTGATTATCGGTGCTACCAATATTCCCAATGTCTTGGACCCGGCTTTAAGACGGCCCGGCCGCTTTGATCGTGAAATTACTATTGGTGTCCCTGGGCAGCAAGGTAGACTAGAAATTCTCCAGATACATACCAGGGGTATGCCCTTGAATAAAGAAATTGATCTAGAAAAAATAGCTGCCCGTACTCATGGATTTGTGGGTGCTGACCTCCAGGCGCTATGTAAAGAAGCAGCCATGAACTGTATCCGACGCCTACTACCAGGAATAAATAAAGATAGAAAGAGTGTAGTAGTCCTGGAGCGGCTGTGGAACTTGCGGATTAGTCAGGAGGATTTTCAGGTGGCCTTACGGGAAGTAGAACCCTCAGCAGTTCGAGAGGTCGCAGTGGAAATACCTATAGTACACTGGGAGGAAGTCGGCGGCTTAGAAGAGGTTAAGCAAAAATTAATTACGGCTATACAATGGCCGCTTAAGTATATAAAGCTTTTCGAAAAGGCGGGACTTAGAACACCCAAAGGTATATTGCTCTCAGGACCTCCAGGAACAGGGAAAACCCTGTTGGCTAAGGCCATTGCTACTGAAAGTGGAGCAAATTTCATTTCTGTTAAAGGTCCAGCTTTATTATCTAAGTGGTTGGGTGAATCAGAAAAAGGGATCAGGGATGTATTTCGTAAAGCTAAACAGGTAGCACCAGCGATCATCTTTTTTGATGAATTTGATACCTTGGTTCCTATTCGGGGAACAGGTGAAAATTCAGTAGTAGAAAGAGTATTAAGCCAATTATTAACTGAAATGGATGGAGTGGAGGAACTGCAGAGTGTTGTTGTGCTCGCTGCTACTAACCGGATTGACATGATTGACCAAGCCCTGTTGAGGCCAGGACGTTTTGACTATGTTTTGGAAATACCTATACCTGATTTAAACAGTAGAAGGGAGATCTTTAGAGTTCATTTATTGAGTAAACCACTCGCCAATGGAATCAACATAGAAGAAATGGCTAACTCAACTGAGAGCTTTTCAGGGGCTGAAATTCAGCAAGTATGTCAGCAGGCGGCAATTATGGCCATTAGGGATTTTGTTGCTTTACATCAAGAGAAATATCTAAACCAGGTAATTAGTGTAGAGCAGCTTGAAGGATTTCGAATTCAGGCTGAACATTTCCACCAAGCAATTGACCAGGTTAAATCACGCCCTGGAGGTTAATAAGAAAGGGTGCTGTTATATGAAATCGCAACAAAAATATCTGTATTGCGTAATTGATAGTGCTCCAGGACGTCATTTTACTACTCCTGGAGTAGGTGACTTAACAGGGAAGGTACACACTATTAATTATAAGGACATTGCGATGGTAGTCAGTGATGTAACAGAGGATATTATTGACCCTATCAGGAAAAATGTACTCGGTCATGAAAAAGTAAATGCCGAGGCTTTGCAAGGAGCCACTGTGGTGCCCATGAGGTTTGGAATGGTGGTCCCTACTAAGGAAGATGTACTTCGAATCTTGAAAATAAATTACCCGGAACTAGTATTTGTTTTGCGTAAATTGAAAAACAAAATAGAATTAGGGTTAACTGTCAGTTGGGAAAAAGATAATTTTATTGAAGCAGTTAGCTCAAAGAATCCAAATATTGACCTTCTGAAAAAAAAAATAGATAAGGCTAAACCTGAACAAGTCTATTCTTTGCAAATTCAGCTCGGACAAATTGTAGAAGCGGTAGTTGAGCAGGAAAGAGCAATCTGGCGGGAACAGGTTCATCGGGATTTGGTTCCAGGGGCCATAGACTTCAGGATTAATGATACAATTGGCGAAAAAATGGTATTAAATGCTACTTTTTTAGTAGAGAAAAGTAAGGAAGCTGATTTTGATCAATTGGTTGATAAATTTTACCTAAAATACCGGGAGGGCTATCTGTTTAAATATAGCGGACCTTGGCCACCGTGGAACTTTGTTACTATTAATCTGAAAATGGAGTGATATAGATGCTCCTAATTGATGATCTACTACTCTTGCCGGGCAGATTTTTGACTATGGTTTTTAGAGAGTTATATAATCGTGTTTATGCAGAAATGAATGACCCGACCCTAGTACAAAAGGAATTATTGGAACTGCAATTAGCTTATGAAATGGATGAGCTTAGTCTTGAAGAATATGAAGCTCGAGAGATAGAGCTTATAGCTAGACTTAGGGAATTGCGGGAACACGAGAAAAACTAAGCGTTTGTATAGGGGGAGTATAATTTGTCTGATTTTAATGAAGATACTAGCGTTAAGGAAATTGCTTGGTATTTATATGGAATAGTTAATAGTGTTGATCATGTTGAATCGGTTTGTCCCGAACTAATCGGAATAACCGGGGAACCTAGTGTTAGTGTTATATATAGTAATAATTGTGGCGGAGTAATAAGTGCCGTACCTTTGGATCAGTTTGGGGAGGAAGCTTTAGAGCAGAACCTGCAAAACATCAACTGGTTAGAGGAAAAAGTAAGGCTACACCAGCAGTTATTACAACAAGTCATGGCTAAACAAACAGTAATACCTATGAAGTTTGGAGTAATTTTCCGTAGTAAGGAAAAAGTCAAGGTTATTCTCGAGGAGGGTCGGGAGCAGTTTGGGAATCTTTTGGATAAACTCTCTGGTTATTCTGAATGGGGAGTTAAAGGATACTATCGGCAGCAACAACTCTTTCATTACCTAACCAACAAGGAAAAAAGTCAAAATCAGGGACAGCCGAGTTCTGGTGGTGGAATGGCCTATCTGATAAGGAAAAAATTTGAGGAAAAATTGGAAGAACTAGCTCTTGACTACAGCCAGCAAATTGGCGCAAAGGTCTTCAACCACTTAAAAACAATCTGCTCCGATGCTGTACTAAATAAACTGCTCAGTAGGAAAGCAACAGGCCGTGAGGAAGAACTTTTCTTTAATGGAGCATTTTTGCTAGCTGGGGATGCCCATGAAGAATTTCAGCAGATTGTGCAAATCCATAACAATGAAATTGAAACTCAAGGTTTGTTTCTGGAAGTGTCTGGGCCATGGCCGGCCTATAGTTTTGTAGGCTAAGCTGTAGATTGAGTCAAAAATTTAAGTGAGATGTGAGGTGATACAGCAGGTGAATGAACTAAACGGGCAGAGCTTGGCCAGGCAAAAGGATGTTACCCTGCTGGAACTCTTAGACAGGATTCTGGATAAAGGGGTAGTACTAACGGGGGATATCGTCATTTCTGTCGCTGATGTTGATTTGATTTATCTGGGTTTGAACCTAATTTTGACCTCCGTAGAGCGAATGCAAGATTTTCAAGGGTGGGAATTATGAAATATGTTTATGGTATCATCGCAGTTGATGAGCTAAAATCCTGGTTTGACCAAGCTGCAGAAAAGTGGGGTGTGGAGCTTATCCGTCAAGGAAATATTGCGGCTGTGGTTCGGGAAATTGATACCAGAACAGTCCAGGTAAGTCACGAGTCAGTACTCCAGCATGAGGCAGTGATTGAAATGGGGATGAAGGAACAGACGGTATTACCTGTAAGATTCGGAAGCATTCTGCGTGATTCTTATGAAGTAAGTGAGCTTCTAAGCAAACATTACTTACGCCTGCAAGAGCTACTAGGAGAATTGGCGGGTAAAGTGGAAATGGGCCTCAGAATTCTCTTTTCACCTCGAAAACAACCAATGACAAATGAGGACGAACCGGTTTACCAGTCAAAAAAGCCACTGGTAAGTGGAATTAATACAGGCAAGCAGTACTTGATGGAAAAATGGCAATACTATCGAGCTCAACACAAACTTGAGACAAATGAACAAAAGGTTATGCAAGAGATTCATGAAGCACTAAAGCCATTAGCTGTTAAATGGCGACTGCGCAAACAATACACCTCCGCTTTATTGTTCTCAGCTGCTTATCTTGTCGAAATAACTAATGTTGAGTCATTTACTGCCAAGTGTAAGCTCTTAACTGAGCAATTTCCAGAAGTGAAATTTCTTTATAGTGGGCCATGGCCACCTTATAATTTCACGAGTTTAAACGAATCTAGCCCCGACAAGGAGGGATTAACATGAATTATAATAAAAGAGGGGAGCTAAATAATGGATCTAGTAAGGATAGCTACCAGTCCAAGGTAGTGACAAATTGTGAAGAAGATTTTCATAAGGAACTTTCTAGCCTAGAGCCTAACTTACCTCGAAAAATTAATGCTGATCCTGAAAAAGTTGAACAGGGCTTAGCTAAACTAGTACTTACCGTAATAGAGTTAATCCGTCGACTTTTGGAAAAGCAGGCCATACGGAGGGTTGAAGCAGGAAGCTTATCAGATGAAGAAATTGAACGTATCGGTTGTACGCTGATGAAATTAGAAGCTAAAATGGAAGAGCTAAAGTTGGAATTTGGGCTAGCTGGGGAAGAATTGAATTTAAATCTGGGACCATTGGGCGACCTAATGTAGCGAAAGTGGATTTGAGCTAAGGGAAGGTAGGCGAGTATATAATAATGAGCAGTATGCAGCACTCTACTCAAAGCACTAATTTAGCGGATATTCTGGAACGAGTTTTGGATAAAGGAATAGTTATTGCTGGAGATATTAAGATCTCTTTAGCTGATGTAGAATTATTAAATATCAAAATAAGATTGCTGGTTGCTTCAGTAGATAAAGCCAAAGAAATGGGCATCGATTGGTGGGTAAGGGATCCAGAGCTATCCAGTCAGGCCAAGAAACGCGTAATCAAAAAAAAGAAAGAGCAACTACCCGAAGTTATGCTTGATTAAGGACCGTTAGCGGTCCTTTTATTTTGTTCAACACAATATAGAAAAGAAGGAAATAAATTCAATTTGCAGAAAAACTATACCTGAGAGTTTGAGTTTTGCAATAAAATGTGGGGGAATAAGCATATGCTAGACAAGTTAACTGTTGGTAGAAGGGGAGAAGAGGAAGCCTTCACCTTTCTTAAAAAAAATAACTTCCGGGTAGTAGAACAAAATTTTCGATGCCGACTAGGGGAAGTTGATATAATTGCCTGGGATCAGGAACAATTAGTGTTTGTGGAGGTCCGAGCCCGAACATCTTACTCCTTTGCTTCGGCAGAGGAAACCGTTAATGCTCGTAAACAGCAGAAACTGAGAAAGTTAGCAATGTATTATTTATCAATTATAATAAGAAAGGAAATAAGTTGTCGTTTTGATGTAGTAACTGTGCTCTTTGATAACAAAGGGAATGTTATGAAAATTAACCATTATCAGGGTGCTTTTTAATTTCAACTACTGATCTTATAGAAGGTATTCGGTGGAAGATGTCGAATTAAGGATTTAGAAAGTGCAGGCCGGAGGAGGAAGACATTAATGCTTAGCCTGGAGAAATTATTACAGGAAATAGATTCTATTCCACCACTACCAACGACAGTCACCAGAGCATTGCAAGCCATGGAAATTACTCAGTCCAATGCCAAAGATATCGCAGCAATTATGGCCGATGATCAGAGTATTACGACTACCATGCTCAAATATGCTAACTCTGCCTATTATGGTTTAAGCAGAAAGATTTCCACTGTAAGTGAAGCTGTTGTCATCTTGGGCTTTGCGACAATCCGGAGCCTTTTGTTAACAACGGCAGTTCAAGGTACGATAAATAAGGAAATTTCAGGTTACGCTCTTGCGCAAGGTCAACTTTGGAAACATTCCATCCAGTGTGCTATGATTGCCAAGAATTTAGCTAGCAAAGCTAAGTTTCCCCTGGTAGAACAAGCATTTATTGCAGGGTTAATTCATGATATCGGGAAGGTTGTCCTAAACTCCTATGTAGGGGAGCAGTATCAAGAGATTATTACGCTAGTGGAGCAGGAAAGGATACCGTTTATGGAAGCGGAAAAACGCGTTCTTGGTTTCCATCATGCCGAAGTTGGCGGGCGTCTAGCTGCAAAATGGAATTTTCCAGCCGAATTGGTGGATGCGATTGAGAACCATCATACCCCTTTAAACTCAGAAAAGAGCGAGAAACTAACAGCTTTGGTACATATTGCTGACGCTATTTGCATGATGCTGGGCTTTGGTTTAGGTTCTGATGGACTACTCTACCCCCTTGATGAAGAGGTGCTGGAAAAGGTAGGATTAAAAATTGAACAACTAGAAGAAGCGATGGCAGAGGTCAAAGACCATGATGCCGATATCTTCCTAGGTAATTAAGCTTCAATACATAACAAAAGAGAGCATAACTGCTCTCTTTTTTGATTTGTCTTACACAAATTAAGTTAAATATTATAATTTCTGTGCTTTTGTTTACTTACTAAGATTAAATTCTTCAGCTAATTTCCGGAAGGCTGGCAAGGAGTTCAGGATAATTTGTTTATCAATACAATAAGCAATCCGGAAATAACCTTTGGCACCAAAACCACTACCAGGTACCAATAGAATGTTGTATTTTACTGCTGCTCTAACAAATTCAACATCATCTGCGATTGGAGCTTTGGGGAACAGGTAAAAAGCTCCTTGAGGCTTGACCATTTGAAAACCCAAGTCTGTCAGGTTATCGTAAAGCAAATTGCGCTTTTCCTCATACTCACTAATATCTACACTTTCACGTTGTAATTTGGTAACAGCTCTTTGTAATAAGGCAGGCGCATTAACGAAGCCCAAGGTGCGATTTGCAAAAATTAGTCCTTCCATCATTAGTTCGATATTGGCAATCTTGGGGCTTGCCGCAATATATCCAATGCGCTCTCCAGGAAGGGCTAAATCTTTACTATGCGAGGTTACTACGATACTATGATCTATGTATTTGAAAATGCTTGGTACCTTGATCCCATCATAGGCAATTTTGGCGTAAGGCTCATCAGAGATGACATAAACCTTTGTGCCGAATTCTGCTTCTTTTTGCCTTAACATATTACCTAGCTTTTCCAGAGCTTCAGCACTGTAAATAACACCAGTTGGATTATTGGGTGAATTGACGATGATTGCTCTGGTATTGGAAGTAATGCTATTTGCGATAGCATCAATGTCCAACTGGAAGTCATTGGTGGTGGAGACTTCTTTGAAAGCACCACCATGATTAGTTATGTAAAATTTGTACTCTACAAAGAAAGGTGACAGAATAATTACCTCTTGTCCAGGGTCCAAGATTGTTTTCAATACCACATTTAAGGCGCCACCTGCACCACAAGTCATGACAATATGATTGGCATTAAATGCTAGACCTGAATCTTCTGCAATCACCTCAGCAACAGCTTGACGTGTTTCCAGGTATCCAGCATTACTCATATAACGATGCATTCCGGGGATTGGATTTAACACTAAATCCCGTAACTCCTCGTTAAAAGCTGCTGGGTGTTCATTAGAGGGATTGCCTAGA
>CAZKEO010000076.1:0-7385 GCA_964551785.1 uncultured Eubacteriales bacterium
CGACTAAGCCTTGAGCCTACGCACCATGTGCTTGACTCAAGCCAGTCTTCTTTATCTGCACGGGATGAGTTTATTGTCCAGCTTCGCCTAGAGCTGCTAGCACCCTATGTGAGATGCTCCTAAACCGGAACAGGTACTCTCCCTGTGTCATCCTCGTGTTTTACCTAGGTCATCCTCGTATGTAGTAGCACCATGACAGCTTTGGATTCAGGCTATGATCAAGCCAGCACCTGCGTTAGCGACATCATGAATGAAACAAAGCATGCATTCAATCTTCGCCCGTCTGATATAGCTCAAGCTTAAGGTTCTGCCCCGCTCAAGCTATCCAGCTACAGGTTAGGTATCGGTCGGTGGCAGGGCTCCTGGCGGAGTAGCGTGGTAGGTCTTAGTGCAGGTATATACTAAAATTGACCTTGGAGGCAGGACGCCGACAACCTCGCCGGTGAAACACGGACGAAACACGGTAAAGAAAGCTTGGCTTGTACCGAGTGCAGCGAAGGTAGAAGCCTTAGCTGCACTTATGCGGAACTACTATGCATTAGGGCTTGTACGCCGAGGCTGGTCAATTTTAGTAGTGTACCAAGCTTAGACCTACCCGCTATGGAGCTAAGAGCCCCTAACCGACTGATACCTGACCTGTGACCCCAATAACAGCTTAGAATGAAGCATATACCTAATCAGTTAATTCCAGTGTCTCCCTATTCGAAAAGCCTTTGGCGTTATCCAGGAACCAGATGGTAGTTGGCTTGATTTTGTAGATACTGAATTTGCTGAGTTGCTGCAAAAGCTCTGGTGCTTTTAAGAAGTCTCCTGCAAAGGGGTATTTCTTCAGGTAAGCAGCCATCACACGAGCCTTTTCTAAGCCACTACTTACTCGTTCAGCCTGACCTTCTAATTGTATACCCTTAATCTCCTGCCAGTTCTGGTAGTCTTCAGTAATAGCAGCCGCAACCTTGGGATTGCTAGTCAAATCGGAACAGTGCCTAGTCTTAGGCTCTGAAACGAAGTATAAATCAAAATTGAGATTTACATAAAACAGCGGCGTGGCATGCGGACGGTTGTCCAAAACAGTGCTTAAAATCAAGGTGTTGTGAGTTTGGAGGTATTTTAAGATGGTTTCCGCCAGTTTCTCTGTCATAATGTCCCCCTAAGCTTCAAAATAATTAAAACCCACTAGAGCCTGACATTGCCCGATAGATTGCTTGGTATTCCTGTGGTGAAACACTGGAATGCCAATATCCTGTAAGCATAGCCAACCCTATCAGCCCGAAAAAGATCACGATAAAGCTAACTGCAAAGGTACTGGGTTTCACTGACCAATAACCAAACAGTTTTAATTCTAGAGTCTCTTTTTTCGGGCAAGCAGTAACACAAGCGGTACAGCCCGTACACTCACTAGAAATAACCAGTCGTTCTTTGTCTTGGATATTGACATTATTGGGGCAAACCTGGTTGCAGCAACCGCACTTAGTACAAGTAGTGCTGTTTTTCTGTAACACGAAGGGGCTAAAAATACCCAGAATTCCAACTAGTGCTCCGTAAGGGCAGAGATACCTGCACCAAAAGGATTTAAATAAAAACGAAAGTAACATTAAGCCAGCGATGAAGGCAACACCCATCAGACCAATTCTCAGAAACACTTCAAACATTTTCACATCTGAAATGGTGTAATAGGGAATTTGCATAAAGGAGAACGCTTCATTAGCTGGTAGTAGAATAAACACCTTAAAAATATAGATGAACAAGAGGTATTTCCCTACCAAGAGCATTATATCTAACCAGGCTGGAATTCTCAAGTTGCGACCCATGACCTTATGACCTAGTTTGCCCAGATATTCTGACAATGTACCCAAAGGACAAATCCAGGAGCACAAAGCCCGCTTAAAAATCAATCCGGTGAGCAATATAATCATTAGAATTACTAGGCCCGCAGGGTGAATGGGGTCAATTGTACCCGTGATCGAGATGGCTTTAATCGCTACAATAGCTGCAATCGGTAAAAAGCCCTCAACTACAGGAGGACGGTAGGGAGCGCCAGCAGTCTCAGCCCCTTGCAGATATTGATAAAAACCGTAATAACGCCATGCTGAGGTAATCAGAATGATGACAATTAAAGTTTGGATTACTAATCTGATGGTTACTTTCTGTTTGAGTAGCAGTTGTAAACCGTTCTTTGCTGTTGGTTTGTTTTGGACACCGCTATCAACTGGTTTAATTTCCATTATTTCATCCCTTTCCTATGATGATCAGATTATCTCTCCCTATAACACTTATCCTGCTGTTAGTGCAAGATTCCCTTAAAAAAAATGTTGAGCTTAATTTCTAAGCTGTAAAAGAAGGTTGGAACAGTATCATTACTAATCACAGTGGAGTGCAGAATTCCGAAAATCATTTCACTCACAATCTCGGCCGGAATCTCCGGTTTAAATTCGCCGCTCCGCTGGCCTTGCTGAAAGACTTCTGTCAAAATGTCTTTAAATAACAGGTTGTGGGAGGGCAGCCCCTGGATCTCAACGTTTGTCCTCCGTAATTGCATGAAAAGCCCCATCAGCGGTTTACTTTCCGCAAAAATCATCCCAATCGCCTGGACAATCTCAGCTAGCTTCTGGGCAGTGGGCAGCTTTTGCTCTTGTAATTGTCGAATTGCTAGCATAGCAGCAGTTACCTTTTCACCAATACAGTACTTAATCAAATCTTCTTTAGACTGAAAATAGTTATAGAAAGTACCAGTACCGAGGTCGGCTTCCTCCATAATTTGAGCAATTGAGGTCTCCAGATAACCTTGCCTAAAAAATAGTCCCAGTGCAGAATTAATGATTCTTTCTTTGGCCTCCAGCTTTTTACGTTCCCGACGATTTTCTTTAGACATTACCCACCTCCATAAGTGAACATTATTCAAAAGTGAATTTAGTTCATTTTTATTGTAATTGAGGATGGGGTGGATGTCAATTAATAATTTGCCGTCCATTTTTTTTGATTTGGGGTCTTTGGTGGGCATGGCTTGTCCGGGCGAGTCCTGCCTCTTCACTAGTTGCCTTTGGGGTAGTTGCCGGGCTGGTACCAGTAGGTCCAGAGTGCTTAGTTCCAATCCAAGTAGCTCTAAGCTTGCTGTTCTAACAGAGTCCGCCCAAACCTTGCTGAGTGGACATCCGTGTCCACCAGCAAGGCGGTTGGCATCCGTGCCAACCGGGGCGGATCTGTTGAACAGCTTCACTAATAGCTACTATGGTTCTCCACTAGGCACTCCTTAACCTACCGGTAGCCAGCCCTCGGTCAAGCTTCAGAGCAGTGGGCAGGAACCCGCCCTGGGCTTGTTTGGGCATGCCTTTCATTAGAACCGGGAAATAAAAATTGGACGGGCTGCATCTGGAGCGGTGTTTCTGCTAGATAAAAAGCTCCTGATTTGCTTTTCCGGCAAAACCAGGAGCCTGCTTGCTACGGTCAGATATTAGTGCACTCTATCTGCACTACACCTCCGCGCATGTTTTAACGCTACTTGTCCCTATTCTTCCACTTCTGCTGGTTCCACTTTTTGCTCCATTTTATCCAAGGCTAACATTAAGCCCTGAATCAAGGCTTGGGGCCGGGGTGGACAACCTGGGATGTAGACCTCGACTGGGACTAGCTTATCTACTCCACCGGCGACGGCATAGCTATTCTGAAATACCCCACCACTACAGGCACAGGAACCGACGGCGATTACTAGTCTGGGTTCAGGGGTAGCTGTATGGGTACGGAGTAAAGCCGTTTCCAGGTTACGGGTTACCCCTCCGGTGACCATCAGAAAGTCGGCATGACGGGGAGAGGCTACAAAGTCAAAACCTAAACGCTGAATATCATAAATAGAGTTTAGTAAGTGGGACATCTCCCAATCACAACCGTTACAAGAGCCGGCATCAACGTGCCGAATATGCACTGACTTACCAAGCACACTTTTGAGGCGCTCCAGCCACTTCGGCCGATCAGAGTCTTCCCTTTTTGCCAGCTGAGTGGCCCCGGCTTTATGTGCTAATTCGAATTCTTGGCTGAGCACGATGGCCCCTTGGGAACAGCATGCTTCACAAGCGGCGCAAAACACACACTGATCTAGTTTTAGCTTTGGTGGCAGAGCTGAGGTCTGTTGTGGCAGTGTTAAGGCTCCACTTGGACAGCTTTGTACACATGCTCCACAGGCATTACATTTCTGTTGATCTAGGATTGGCTTGCCGCGAAAACCCAGGGGAGCTTGTTCAGGCACCGCTGGATACTGGGAAGTCACCACACCAGTTTTGAGGCTTTTCTTAAAAATCCGTAACATCAGGTAAAACTCCCTTCACACAAGCTATCGATCTAAACAGGAGTAACAAAGTTCAAAGCTTTTATTGATTAAAGGAAAATCTGGAACGATATTTCCAGGTACAGTCAAAGGTACGACCGGCCAATTACAGAACGAAGCTGACCGGATGCGGTAGCGAAAGATGGTGTTATCCGGCCCGGTCATCAGCCAGTGAATGTTTTCACCTCGTGCTGATTCACTATAGCCTAGGGCATGTTGATATGTTTCAATCTTGCCGATTGGTACAGCCAAAGCACTCTGAGGCAGATATGTTAAGGCTTGGCGGATTAGTTGAATCGATTCAAAGGTTTCATCCACTCGCACTTTTAAACGGCAAAGTACATCTCCTGAGGTGTAGACAGGTACTGCAAAGTCCAATTCATCATATGCAGCATAGGGGTGTTCCCGCCGAATGTCCCGGTCCACTCCGGAAGCACGGGCCGCGGGGCCAACTGCCCCTAAATCTAGGGCAGCTTGCTTAGTTAGAATACCGGTGGTGGCAGCCCGGTTCAGGAAAAAATCATGGGTCAGAATAATCTCAGTCACTTCTCGAAACTCTTTTTCGATGGTTTTTAAGACCCGGCTGATTTTTCGGATTTGCTGGTTATCAAGATCCCAGCGTACTCCCCCTAACTGATGCATTCCCCGTAGGAAGCGGTTGCCAGTAAGCTCTTCATTTAGCAACATCAAGCTTTCCTTGAGCCTGCCTCCTTGACTGGTTCCAAAGGCAAAACCTACTCCGGCACAGATGTTACCGACATCACCAATATGGTTATAGAGCCGTTCCAGCTCTAATAAAACGGTCCGAAGATACCTAGCTCGTGGCGGAGCCTCAACTCCTGCTAGTTTTTCTACAGCTTGGCAGTAAGCAGTAGCATGGGAGACTGCACAGGCAGCACAGGTACGCTCAGCCAAAAATAAGCCTTTTTCCAAACTAAGACCTTCTGTTAGCTTTTCGATCCCGCGGTTGGTATAGAATAACTGCGGTTCTAAATGCAGTACCGATTCACCCATCGCACTAAAACGAAAATGGCCTGGCTCGATGATTCCGGCATGAATCGGCCCAACCGGGATCTCAAAAACTCCCTCACCCTCCACCTTGGGGAAGGGAAAATGCTTTTCAGTACTCACTGGAGGTTTTTCATTTTGTGAAAAATCTTTGCGGAGAGGATGGAGGCCAGGGGGCCAGTTATCATGTAGCACCAACCTCCTGGGGTCAGGGTGACCCAGTGGAACTAGTCCCAACATATCCTTGACTTCCCGTTCGTACCAATGGGCAGCAGGGTTATCCGGGGTTACCGCCGGAAAAGAGGGTTGGCTTGCTTCTAGGTTAGTTTTGACTGTCACAAAGATGCTCTCCTGATCAAGCGAAAAGGTATAATACAACCCAAAGTTACCCGTAATTGAGCGCTCATCAGTGCCAACCATAGTGGTCAAGGTGCCCTGAAAAAAAGCCCGGATGTCACTACACATTTTACCTAAAAGTTCCTTGCGAACTGTTACAACGATTTCTTCACCATTGATGAAATCCACCCGATCAGCCCTGAGACCAAACTCCCGGCGTAGTAGGTCAGCATATTGCTGAGCAACCGCCTCTCGTTGTCCAGGGTTTGGTTTATGCACTGCTGTTTTTGGTTGTTTGCCGTTTGCTTCTTTACTATTCTCATCCACAGCTTACAAGCCCCCGTTCAAGACAGCCACTACCTGACCGATGATTTGGTCTAAAAATGCCGGGATATACATCCCCATCACTACTACAAAAATCAAAGGCACTAACAGGGTAAGCGTTGTCAATTGATTTAATTCGCCCCTAATTAAGCGTCCCGTATAATTACCAAAGGCCATCTTACTGATTTGGTAGGTTAGGCCCGCAAAAACTAAGGCTATAAAGACTAAAAAGAGTGCACTGACCAGATATTGCTGCTGTTTAATTCCAGCACTGGCTATCATAAACTCACTGATGAAAACATTAAAAGGAGGAGCCCCACTAATGGCAAAGGTACCAACTAACAGGACTACACCGGTGACTGGCATAGTTTGCAGCACACCCTTGAGACGGGCAATTTTTTTGGACTTATATTTTTGAGTAACATTCCCAGCTACGAAAAACATCATCGACTTAGCCAAGGCATGATTAAACAAGTGGAGCATGGCTCCATAAAAGCCTAGTTGGCCTCCAATCCCCAAACCAGTAGCAATAATCCCCACGTGCTCGACACTGGAATAGGCTAAGAGCCGTTTGAAGTCTGTTTGGACCGCGATAAAAGGTATCGCTATCCCCACCGAGAATAAACCAAAAATCAGCAATAGCCGTGAGGAAAATTCCGGTCCCAGGGTACCAGTAGTAATAATATGAAAACGGATAATTCCGTAGAGGGCACAGTTTAGAAGAACAGCAGATAAGACTGCACTCACAGGTGAAGGGGCTTGGCTATGCGCATCTGGCAACCAGGTATGCATCGGGGCTAAACCAGCTTTGGTACCGTAACCAATTAGGATAAAGACAAAGGCCAGTTTAATCATTTTAGGGTCAAGTTGACCTGAGGCTTTTAGGAGAGTGGTCCAATTCAAGGCATTACTGACTTCACCCAGCACCCGCACCGAAGAGTAATAGGCTAAAATAGTCCCAAACAGGGCAAAGGTAATGCCTACCGTACAGATAATGATATATTTCCAGGCAGCCTCTAGCGATGCTTCTTTGTTGTAGAAACCCACCAGCAGTGCCGAGGCTAGAGTGGTAGCCTCAATTGCTACCCACATCACCCCGAGGTTATTGGCCATCAGGGTCGCTAACATGGTAAATCCGAACAGGTGAAACCATAAGTAGTACTTAGAGAGTTTTTGTTCGCTAATAACCCCCTCTTCCTGCTCTCTACCCATATAACCAACCGAGTAAACAGCAGCAATAAAACTAACAAGAACCACAACCACCAATAGGAAAGCACTAAGTGCATCGACATATAACGTTTCATTTAAACCCTGCACTGGCCCGTCCGAAAACACTTGATAGGCTAGTAGAAAACCCAGCACAAGGGTCAGTCCCGCTCCCAACACATTCAGGAGCTCAACT
>CAZKEO010000077.1:0-7373 GCA_964551785.1 uncultured Eubacteriales bacterium
CCGTTTTGAATAGCAGAATAAGTGTGCCGCCCGGTAGGGCGAAGTGCCGCCTCATCGTGCATTGGCGGCAAAAATCAAACCCCTCTTCAGAAGAGGGGTTAATAATTTATCCGATAGTATCAACAAAATTATTCATTACTTTCTTTACATAGTTTTGAGTTTCTTTATATGGTGGAATACCACCGTATTTTGAGACTGCGGTTGGGCCGGCATTATATGCAGCCAGCGCCATCTCAGTATTTCCATCAAAGGTGTTTAATAAATCACGGAGATATTTAGCCCCTCCCTCAATATTTTCCACGGGATTAAAGGAATCCGTTACCCCCAAACTTTGGGCAGTTCGTGGCATTAACTGCATGATTCCCTGAGCACCTGAAGAAGAAAGCGCACTCGGGTCAAAATTTGATTCCACCTTAGCTACCGCTTTTAATAAATTGGGATTTAGATTATATTGAGAAGCAAAATAATCGAAAATGTTTTCCAAAGAAGTTGGGCGATTGTGAGAATCGTCAAGTTGGGTTGGGAGCTCGCTACTATTGTTGGGAGTGGACTTATTTTGTAACCCCATCAGTCCCGGAGTTTGCATCAAGTCGGACTCAGCTAGCAAGGTAGCAAAAATATCTGCGAATGGAAGCGTGTTGGTGCCATTCGTGTTGACAGGTTCCTCATCAGTAAAAAGACGTTGGAGTTGTTGTATTTGCTGTAAATTAAGCAATGTCATTAGACTATTTATATTAAGCAAAACTCGCTCCCCCCATCCTTAAATACAGACAACTAATTGGTAACGATTGTTACCCTAATACAAATAGTAAATGATTTTAATTAAAATGTAAACAGTTTAGCCTACATTAGGAATATTAAGTCAACTAAATAAAAAACAGCACAGAATTAAATTAAATGAATAAACTAGTAACAGCCGTTAGAAAGGTTTACCGGTTGTTCTAGGCGGAAAGACTGGAGTAAAGTGATTTATTTGAAAGGGTGGCATAAAAATGCAAAGAACAACAGAGGTAATTATTTGCCGATTGTGCAAGCAATCTTTTGGGAAAACTAAACTTGGTGGTTTTTTTCTAAGAGGCAGGTACATTTGTAATCGCTGTGAGGAAAAAATTGTCATGACTAACCCAGAGAGTCCGGTTTATGAGGGTCTAATAAAAAAAATTAAATGGATGTTAGCAACTTGAATCAATGCCCAGCATTGATTCTTCTATTAAGTAAGGGTCATGTTAGTGTAGTTTCTCGATCCATCGCAAATAACGACTGCGCATATGCTCTGATTCTAATTCGTAACGCAATTGTTTAAGCATAAAAAAGTCTATACCGAGATTGGCAGAGATCTCTAAATCAGAATAACCTTTTTTCCAGGATCTTATTACTTTGCTAACATTAAATTTATATCGCTTTGATAGTTTTTCGGAATCCATTACTACGGACTTTTTCATTATGTCACTCCTTCCTTTGCAGGGACAATATCTTCTATATCCCAAAGCTGATTCAAAAAAACCGCGGCTGTAGAAGTAGTGTTGCCGATTCCTAAACAGTTATAAGTTAAAACACTTTCCAGCATATCCAGTGACCTGCTAGAGTACGTCAGCGTAAGCGGGAGAAAAACAAGGGTATGTTAGCAATTTTGTACCATAAGTGGTATAATCTAATCAATATGAAATAGATGAGCAAATTGGCCTAGTTTAAGGGGATTTTGCTAATGGAAATAAATATACAGCAAAAAGCGCCCATCTGGGACCAGTTGGTAGCACATTTTGCTAAAAAAAGCATTTCATTTCACACTCCCGGACATAAAAGCGGACTGGGCTTAGATCCTGAATGGTTAACATTGGCGGGAACAAGTTTGGCACAATTTGATTTGACTGAAATTCCAGGTTTAGATAACCTACACTTTCCCCAGGGAGTGATTTTAGAAGCACAAAAACTGGCAGCCCTGGCCTGTGGAGCAAGGCAGAGCTTTTTTTTGGTTAATGGCGCTTCCTGCGGTATTCAAGCAATGGTGTTAGCTTCTTGTAAGCCAGGAGACAAGCTAATTATTCCTCGAGATTGCCACATCTCAGTCCATAATGCTTTGATTATGGCGGGTGTCGAGCCGATTTACATCTATCCTGAAGTAAATAAAGCAGGTATCATCTTAGGAGTTACCAGAGAGCACCTGCGGAAGGCTTTGCAAACTAACCCAGCAGCGAAAGCGGTATTATTAATTAACCCAAATTACTATGGGATTTGTAGCGACTTGCTTAGCTTGGCTCAGGAAGTAAAGGCATTTGATAAACTTCTTTTAGTAGATGAAGCCCACGGGGCCCATTTACCCTTTCACCAGCAACTTCCACTTTCTGCAGCTCAGGTTGGGGCTGATTTGTGGGTACAAAGTACCCATAAAATGTCCTCATCCCTGACCCAAACTGCCTTGTTACACGTGGGGAGCGAAATTGTTAACTTAGAAAAAATTACTAACTCCTTGCGTCTAGTCCAAAGCACTAGCCCGTCCTATCTACTGCTGGCTTCACTAGATTTAGCACGTAGGCAGATGGCAGTCCAAGGTCAAGCACTGATGGATCAGTTAATTAGATGGTCAGCAGAGGTCAGAGATAAGCTGGTAGGGATTGAAGGTATTAACTGCTTCGATGAGCAAGCACTCCCAATGGGGCTAGGGTTTAGCATGGATCCACTGAAACTGTTAATAGATTTTACTGGGATTGGCCTATCTGGTCAAAAAGCTGCTCAATTGTTAAGTGCAGAATATCAGCTAGTAGCAGAAATGGCAGATAACCAACAGGTGTTATTCTTGTTGGGTCCAGGTACCGGTCAGGAAGATCTCCAGCAACTTCTGAATGCTTGCGTTGACTTAAAAAAACATCAAGGGTTACATCAGGATATTGCTTTAAACAAGGATTGTAGTAACTTTATGTCGAATCAGAATAAAATTTACGATTTTTCTAGTAGTTGGGAGTCTGTACGGCAGGTTCTAAGCCCGCGAGCTGCTTGGTTTGCCCAAAGCCAGGAAAAACCTGTCTCAGAAGTAGTCGGGAAAATTGCGGGACAGTTTGTTACACCCTATCCTCCCGGAATACCGATACTTTGTCCCGGGGAAGAAATTACTGCAGAAAAGGCAGCAGTTATCAGCCAAATAGTTTCCCATATTAAAATTGTCGACAAATACGTAAGAATGATAAACTAACTATAAAGAGGTATTTAGATGAAAGGCTTATTTATCACTCTGGAGGGGCCGGACGGCGCTGGCAAAACCAGTCAGCTTTCAGGTATCGCACAAATCTTGGAAGAACAAGGCTATAACGTTCGCACTACTCGAGAGCCCGGTGGCACCAAACTAGGGACAGCAATCCGCTCTCTGTTATTAAACCCAGACCATGATAATATGGCTGAGAAGACGGAAGTTTTACTTTATGCGGCAGATCGTGCCCAACATGTCCAGGAGCTAATTCTACCCGCCCTTACTAAAGGAGAAGTGGTAGTATGTGATCGCTACACAGACTCAACGTTAGCATATCAGGGCTTTGGCAGAAATTTGGACTTAGAATTTTTGAAGCAGGTAAACTCAATTGCAACCGGGGGACTCCTTCCTGACCTGACACTAATATTAGACCTCCCTGCTGAACAAGGCCTAAACAGAATTATTAAGGGAAGACTGAAGGGTGCTGGTGTTGACAGAATGGAGGGACAAGCCCTAAAGTTTCACCAAAATGTGAGAGCAGGTTATTTAGCGATTGCCACAAAAGAAGCTGAGCGTTGTCGGGTGATTGATGCATCTGAAGATATTGAGCAAGTCAGCAAGGCGGTAGCGGAAGCTGTTCTAGAGTTTCTTAAAAGCAGGAATGGAAATAGTTTGGGGGAAGCAAAATGAAAATAAGTGATATTCCCAAGCGAAAAGTAGATGGACCCTTCTGGGACAGAGAAAATAAAGCTTCTAATCAGATCCGTAAATCTGAAAGTTTTAATGAGCAACTGAACAAAGTTCAAGAGGATCAACAACAGCAACAATTAGAGAAGCTCATGAAAGATATTGAACAACAAGGACAAAGGTTAGCTAATAACAGAACAGTCCGTGAACTAAAAGTGTATAAGGAACTGGTCAAAAAATTTGTAAAAGACGCTGTGGGTAAGACCTATCGGTTAAAGGAAGAGGCTGGTTATGACCGCAGAGGCAGATATAAACTCTATACGATGATTCAAAATGTGAATACTCATTTGGATGAGTTAACTAAAACCGTACTAGAAGACCAGTCTGACCAATTGGCGGTTTTGGGTAAACTAGATGAAATTAGAGGAGTCTTAATGGACATTTATTCCTAAGGCGGTTAGTGACATGTTATTAAGCGAGTTCAAGGGCCACCATGGGCCGGTACAAATTCTAAAAAATGCGCTCATCAGAAACCGGGTCGCCCATGCCTACCTTTTGATTGGGCCAGGTAAAAGTGGTAAAAATGCTGTGGCTAGTTCCTTTGCCCGAGCGTATTTATGTGGGCAGGGCAGGACCTTAGGCGACAGTTGTGGAGAATGTCCGTCCTGTCGGACCTTTTTGCAAAGAAACCACCCGGATGTGAAAATCATAGAGCCTGCAGGGGCATCTATCAAAATAGATCAAATTCGAGAATTAAGCCAACAAGTATATATTAAGGCTTATGCTGGGTTGGGTAAAGTTTATCTCCTAACAAAGGTGGAGACGATGACGACCGAAGCTGCCAACAGTTTCCTGAAGATTTTAGAGGAACCACCCGAGGGCGTAATTTTTTTACTAGTTTCAACGAAGCCTTATGATATCTTACCAACCATCTCCTCTAGATGCCAAATTTTGCAATTCTCCTCTTTAGCACCAGCTAGCGGGAGTCAACAACCAAATGAGGTTGACGCCCGGAAGCAGGAGCTACTAGATATTACTGATAAGTTATTTGATAATCAAGAACTCACAGTGTTTCAGGTTGCGGAAGAATTCGAAAAAAACGGAAAGAATAAACAAGAGTTAAGTGAGATGTTAGATGTCTTGGCGGTATGGTATCGAGATTTATTACTCTGGAAGACCACCGGGCAAGCAGAATTACTGATCAATGGAGATTTACTGGAAAGTCTGCAAGCCGTCAGCCCGAAAGTTTCCACAGACCGCTTAATTAGTAATATTGAAGTTATCGAGCAAACAAAAGAATATTTACAAGCAAATGTAAACACCCGCTTAGCTATCGAAAATATGTTAATAGAGTTGTTAGGAGGATATAAATAAATGGTAGAAGTTGTAGGGATTAGATTTAAAAAGGCCGGTAAAATTTACTATTTCGACCCTAATGATAGCAAAATTGCTGTAGGAGAAGCAGCGATAGTTGAAACAGCTAGGGGTATTGAATATGGCGATGTAGTTGTTGGCCCCAAATTGGTACCTGAAGAATCGATAGTTTCTCCGCTCAAGAAAGTAATTCGCAAAGCAACACCTGAGGATACCAAAATTGTTGAATCCAACCTGCAGAAAGAAAAAGAAGCTTTTAAGACCTGCCTGAAAAAAATAACTGAACATACCATGCCCATGAAGTTAGTGGATGTAGAATATACCTTTGACTCCAATAAAATCATTTTTTACTTTACTGCAGATGGAAGAATTGACTTCCGTGAGCTAGTTAAAGATTTAGCATCCGTGTTTAGAACCAGAATTGAATTAAGACAGATTGGTGTTAGGGATGAGGCAAAAATGATCGGGGGCTTAGGAGCTTGTGGCAGGGTGCTGTGTTGCCACTCTTTTCTAGGAGACTTTGAACCTGTCTCCATCAGGATGGCTAAGGAACAAAACCTTTCGCTTAATCCAACCAAGATTTCAGGGGCCTGTGGCCGATTAATGTGTTGTTTGAAGTATGAAAATGATGCTTATGAGGCAGATAAAAAGAATTATCCAGAGGTTGGGGCATTAATTAAAATTGCTGAAGGCGAGGCCAAAGTCCTTTCGATAAACATTCTTAAAAAATCTGTATTTGTAGAAGTAAAGGACCCGAAGCAACATATGGAAGTCCCAGTCACAGAAATAATCGAAGTGCTTAACCCCAAGGGGGCCAAGAATAGCAATGGAGCTAATTAGTTATATTAGTGCCCTGGAGAAGAAAGTTCAGGGCGTTTTATCAGATTTAGAAGAGTTAAAAATGAGAGCCTATGCCCTTGAGGATGAGAATGAAAAGCTACGCCGTGAGGTCACAGACATTTACCGGCAGTACTTACAAGATGAACTTCCTGGCTTGGAGAGAACGGTCAAAGCAGAGCCTAGTGCGGACTTAGCTGTAGCAACTCAGGAAAGCAAGGAACGGCCAATCGTTAGCATCATTGGAGAGGGCTATGATAATCTGGCTCGCCTTTATAATGAAGGATTTCATATTTGTCATCCTCATTTTGGGCAGTCCCGCGGCAAAAATGATTGTCTTTTTTGTATGGGTCTTTTATCTAAGAAATAATTTAAGGGGCGGAATCCTTTTGGCAGAGATGGTGTTAAAAACAGGAGAGCGTATTGATGATTTATTACGACAGGAACTAAAAATAATTCAAAACCCAGCTAGTTTTTGTTTTTCCATGGATGCCGTCTTATTAGCTAATTTCGCAACAGTTAAAAGCAATGATAATGTGATTGACTTGGGGACGGGAAGTGGGGTTATCCCTCTCTTGTTAGCATCTCGACAAAAGCGACTAAAGGTGACTGGTTTAGAACTTCAAGCAGAAGTAGCTGACCGAGCACAACGTAGTGTCCAATTAAATAACCTTACGGAGACCATAAAAATCACCCAAGGAGATTTAAAACAGGTAGAGGAACTGCTACCCCTCGGGCAAGCTGACTTGGTTACTTGCAATCCGCCCTATATGAGTACCGGACATGGGTTACTAAATGAATTGGATAGTATGGCAATTGCTAGGCACGAAATCAAGTGCACCCTTGAAGATGTGATTAGGGCTGGGAGCAAACTCTTAACCTTTAAGGGACGCATGGCGGTTGTTCATAAACCCCATCGACTGGTGGATATTTTTTACTTAATGCGTCAATATAAGATTGAGCCGAAACGGCTACGCCTAGTATATCCTCGCCCAGGTCGGAAATGTAATATGGTCTTAGTAGAGGGACTGCTAGGTGGGGGTGTAGAACTCGAAGTTTTAGAGCCACTGTTTATTTATGGTGCAGATGGACAGTATACGGAAGAACTGCTAAGTATCTATTATCCCTTAGCATAAAAGCTGATTCAATATCTGGCTAATGGTTAATCAGCAAGGCAGGGTGTATAATGGCGAAATATTTTGTCTACATTATCCAGTGCAGCGATGGAACACTCTACACTGGATCCACCAATGATCTTGAAAAACGGCTTGCCGCTCATAATGCGGGCACAGGA
>CAZKEO010000078.1:0-4701 GCA_964551785.1 uncultured Eubacteriales bacterium
CTTTCCTTTGGGCAAGAAACTGCTCACTATCCCAAAGCTTGTTTTTCAGTTCCACCAGGATCCCTCCTAAATTGCTTTCAGCCCTTGTTTAGCCAACCGTAAGGCAGTAGTGGGAGCAATTTCTGCTAATAAGCCCATAGCTGCCAAGATATAGTCTTTATCCACCAACAGTTTGGGTTGCTGAGGCCTTAAGCTGTTGGGATTAGTCTGTTTAAAACAGGCGGCTGCTAATATCTTAGCGGGGTTTTGGTGATTGACAATAACTCCACCTGTCCCTAGTAGGTTGGGAATAGGTGTTAAATCCTTGCCATACTGTAGATAGGATGCCCCAAAAGGGGTATAAACTACCTCTAAAGTCCCGGCATGACGCTCCATCGCTATTTCAGCTGCCACTTTAGCTAATTCTTCTTCATACTGCCCTTCTGCAATACTGCTGGGCAAGCTCTCCGGTTGCTCTTTAATTCTCTGAATATAGCACTCGAACTGACCTACTGCTTGAGGTTCTATGTAATTGGGTAACCGAGCTTGTTCTGCACTTTCCAGCAGAGCCTGGACACTATAGCGCATGCCGAGATCACCTTCTACTGTTCGTTTTGCAAAAGGTTCTGGCAAACCCCTTAACTGCACTCCTGCTCGGGAAGGCTCCCCCAGTGCCACTGAATGCACATCGGTCGTCGCCCCACCGATATCGATTAAAACCAACTCGCCGATTCCAGGTTCCTGAGCAGTACCCTGTGCCAAAAGCATAGCAGCATTTAAGACAGCTGAGGGTGTTGGCATCAGGATACCGTCAAGTAGTTGGGCAACTTTCTTTAAGCCTTTCGCTTCGACGATTTTTTCTAAAAAGATTGTCCGGATAGTTGCCCGCGCTGGTTCAACATTAAGGGTATTGAGCTCAGGCATAACATTTTCCGTAACCCGGCAGTCAATGCCCCCGGCCGCTAAGATAGCTCGTACTTCCTGGACCGCTACCTTATTGCCAGCAACTACTACTGGTACTTGGAGGCCTGCATCGGCTAGCAAGTGGGCATTTTGCACGATCACATTCCTGTTACCGCCATCTGTACCACCGGCTAGCAACAGTAAATCTGGTTTTAGTGCCATAAGCTGTTGTAATTCGGTGGCAGTAAGCTGGTTGGAGAAGGTCTCCAGTACTCTGGCACCAGCACCTAAGGCAGCCCGCTTTGCTGCCTCTACTGTCAATTCCCTAACTAAGCCCACAGCCACCAGCTTCAAACCGCCGGCTGCACTGCTACTAGCCAATTTATATTGGGCCTTGAAAGGGTCAAAACCAACCTTGTGCTGGAGGTCTTGACAAGCCAGGAGGAGTCCTTCCGTGATATCGGTCTCAATTGTGGTAAAAGCCCGTGCAGTACCTAACAGTTGCTCAGCCCGCAGGTCCACTAGCGTAACTTTGGTATAGGTACTGCCAAAATCGACTAAGAGCGCGGCTTCCAAACCTCATCCCTGCTTTCTAACAATATTACTGTAAATCGCTAAATAAGTCAGCCACCACTACCTCAGGAAGAGTACCTGGTGGATAGACCCGGTCAAACCCCAGCTCCTGATAGTGTTTGGCTACTCCTGCAAAATCCTGTTTACCTACCACAAGGTTCCCGCCAGCATAGAGCAGTACTTGCTCCAAACCAACTTCCAGACATTTTTGTTTTAGTCCTCGGCAGTCCAATTCTCCATGACCATACAAGGAACCAACCAAAATAGCCTGGGCGCTAGTTTCAATCGCGGCATTAATGAACTCCTCCTGAGTGGCCATCACTCCGATGTTAATCACTTTAAAGCCAGCCTCCGTTAGGGCATACTCTAAAATGCGATTCCCAACTGCATGCACATCTGCACCAATAACTCCAAGTACAACTGTTTTTTGCACCATTTCAGCCTCCTTGTTTGGGGTCAACCAATTCCAATAGGGCCGTTTTAATTACATTAACTGAACCAATGTCTGGCAGAAAGCGAAACTCAATAACTTCTAATTCGCCACCGCTCAAAACCTCCATCTCTTTGCGGCGATTCTGAGAGACAATCACTGCTTCCGCACCGGTCAAAATTTGCTGTAGCACTTTTTCATCCTTACTGATAGTGGCTTCAAATTCCAGATGATTGATGCCTGCCTGGCGTAAGCAGTTTTTAATTTTAGTTACAAAGGTATCTGATAAACAAATAATCGGAATTTTACTGCCTTGTGGGAATCTAGCTATTCTAACTATAGTTTCTAACTGAGGGTTCAGTGCTATTCCTAAAACTGTTTTTTTCTTATCTTCCATTAGTTCTTTTACTTCCTGCAGGTGAAAAAAAGTAGAAATCACCAGGTCAACTTCAGCGAGAAATTTATTAGTCTGTTTAGGGCTCTGGCGATAATTCTCTAATAAAATCGGAATTAAAGCTACCCCAGGACTCAAATTTAATTCCCGACAAAAATAATCTAATTGTTCGCGATTACATTCCACAAAAGCTACCTTCACTCTACTTAAAAGCTCCTTTTTTTCTCTAACCCTAGTGTGAATAATTGCTTCAAACTCATCAATTGTAAACCCTAATTCAGTTGCCTCTTCCATCGCCACATCAATTAAACGAAGCAAACGCTCCCGCCGACCTTCCTGCCGAAGCACAGCATCAGAATCAGCTACATAGGTGCCCCGTCCTTGGGAAGATAGCAGAATTCCTTCGCCTTCCAACTCCTTGTAGGCAGTACTTACTGTATTGCGACTGATATTTAAAATTTCTGCTAGTTCTCTTTCGGTCGGAATCTTACGCCCAACCTCCCATTGACCAGTTTCGATTAACCGTTTAATCTGTTGTTTTAATTGGTGATAAATGGGCAAGCCATTTTTGCGGTTCAAATTAATATCAATCTTGTTCATGCAAACACCCCACTTTATTAAAGCGCTGGTACTATGGCTTAGTCCATAGTACCATTATTGCTTTCTGACATATTCTCTATTCTGATAAAAACTCCTCCTAGGAGGCCATAAGCAGTCACGCTGGCAAGTCCTACAACAAACAATTCTTCATAGTAAAGAAAACTTGGCTTGTGCCAAGCCTCTGGCGCAGGCAGAAGCCTTAGTTGCACTTATACTATCTTCCAAATAACTTATAAATTCTGATAGTACAAAAAATACTCCACCAGTTTGAGGTGGAGTATTCTTAACTTTGTATTTTCCTTCGCTATGTATTACACACTTACCTGACTTACTGTAAGATTGAAGGCACTTGGTTGTCGATGGGTTGTGGGGCTGGACTTTCCTGAAAGTATTGGAACACCCCTTCAAAAATTGCTGTGGCAAATTTATCCCTGATGTTCTCCTGGGCAAGCAAAGCTTCCTCTTCGAGGTTACAGATATAAGCAACCTCTGCTAAGATGGAAGGCATTGTAGTCCCGCGTAGAACAGCAAAGTTGGCTTGAAAAATACCCAAATCTTTTCTGCCCACAGCTGCCACCATCTTTTGTTGAACTAACTCTGCCAACCTACGCCGCTCGCTTGCTTGGGCACTTAGCACTGGGTCACTTTCCGGAGCATAATAGTAGGTCGAAGTGCCGTGAGTCAGGGGATTTTCGGAAGAATTGGCATGCACACTTATAAAAATGTCCGAATTATTTTCGGCAGCAATCGCAGGCCGACGAGTTAAGGAAATCTTGGTATCGTCCTGGCGGGTATAAACAACCCGGTAACCAGCCGCTTCTAATTTTTGACCTAATCTCATGCTGATATCAAATACTACATCTTTTTCCTGCAGTTTTGAAGGTCCTACTGCTCCAGGGTCGATGCCCCCATGACCAGCATCTATTGTCACTGTGCGGGTGGTAGAACTTGTGCCTTGCTCATTTGGTGTATTAGGCTCCTGACCAGCACCACTAGAGTTATTATCTGGAGTAACCTCTTTTGTTAAGAGCAGAGTCTTAGTAGTCTCTCCAGGCTTGGCCACCCACTTTACACCTGGCTCAAGTTCCAAGGTCAGAACTACCGCAGGTTTAATCCCCTCCACATTGTTAGCAGTGACCTTGAGCAGTCCTTGACTATTCAAAATATTCTCCCTGGTATTACCCAGCATGCTAGCATTCTTAAGCTTAACTACTAGCCGATGAGGCTCCTGTTGCTCAGAAGTTTCATAATCTAGCGCTTCCTGCCCATTAATCCAAACTTTGGACTCAGTTGCAGTCTCGATATTATAATCAATTAGATTTGGCAGAACGTTCGTGTTGCTGACAGGTTCGGCTACCGGAATATTATTCTGATCGGGTTTTGGAGTCGTCTCTTCCACCTTGACCACCTGGACCTTTTGAGTTACCAGCCAACTCGCTACCCAACCTACACTGCCATTAGCTAAGCGTACTTTTAACCAATCTTGCTTACCCTCTAAAACCTGAACCTGCTCCCCTTTTACCGTCTTCCCTGCCACAGCATAACTAGTGGAAGGGCCACTACGCAGATTTACAGTCGAACCCTTAACAGTAGCTATCCGTTCAGGAGTTTTAGTAGTTGTTCCAGTTTGAGTAGTAGTTCCAGCTTGAGTAGTATTTCCTGCTGTAGCGCCTGCTGAATTAGTGGATCCTGCGGGCTTGGCAGTTCCTACGGAATTAGTAGGCTTCGGCACCTCAGCTTTGACCAGCCAGCTCGCAACCCAACCTTTAGTGCCATCCACGGTCTTGATTTGCATCCATTCTGCTTGCTGTGGAAGAACCGC
>CAZKEO010000078.1:4711-7338 GCA_964551785.1 uncultured Eubacteriales bacterium
TTCCGGACCTCTGCTTTTAACGACCAACACCGAACCCAAACTTTTGTTTCATTCGGCGTTTTGGTTTTGATTCAATTTTGCTTGCTTTGAAAGAACAGTTACTTTTGTACCAAGTGTCAGCTTATTTAGCACCTTAGCCGATAATGTATTCCTTTCCCGCAAATTAACGATACTACCAATAATCTTGGCCTGAAATGGAAAGACCGTTACCTTGACACTTTGGCTCTTATTGGTTGAAACTGGCGTTGTCGCTTTAGTGTTAGTGACAGGCGTAACAACAGTCTTTACTAACCAACCAGCTACCCAACCCTCTTGACCACTTTTTAGTCCAATATAGTACCAGCCTCCGCTTTCCTTAATTACCTGATAGGTTTCTCCCTGATACACTTTGGAAAGCGTTGTTGACGTAATATTCGCACTAGAACGGACGTTGACATATTTACCAGTCACCACAATTTTCCCTGCAGCCTCAGCCTGAATCGGTAGCATGGTAGCTAACATTCCTAGGAGGATTAGGAACAGGGTAATGATGAGTGAACCACGGTATGTAAACTTACCCATTTGTAGGACCACCTCTCCAAAACAACAAAATTCTTCTAAACACTATTTATTTCTACAATCAGTACGAAAATCCTCCCCCTCAAATAGATAAAAGTGCTCAAACACACAAACATCTTGGCCCCGCAATGAACTAATGCGCGGCAAAAAGCTCACCTCCCTAAAGAATCTGGGGAGGTGAGCTGAGGATATTAATTATCACAATAGGATTGACGTGCCAAAGTGACTAATTCTATCTGTTTATTTTAGTTACTTAGCCTTAATAACTTCTGCGTTGCGTTCCAAGGGTTGGGAGATTTCCAGGTGACCAGCCAAAGTTTCTACCGCCTGATCCTCAATTAAGAATTGGACCTTTTGAATCGCTGGGAACTGTGTTAACGTATTGACAATCGAGTAGACAGTGAGCTGTTCACCCGCAGTGCCACCCCAGTGCTGGGTTTTAATAGCTTCATTAAAACTGACAACCGCCACTCCATCAGGCTTAATATTAATATCCAGCAGCTTAACTCCGTTAGGGATAGTCTGGGCTAAACCGCTTTCCGGCGCTGGACCGTTGATTAATTCCTGGATAGTTGCCCTAGCAATCCCTTGTACTTTGGCTATTTCACGAGTTTCTCCCACTAAGTAAGTGCCATCCTTACTGCCGAAGTAGAGCACCACCTCAGTTTTTTCAAAACCCACCAGTTGCTTAAGACCTTCAGCCTTTGCGAGGGGCTGTTCGCCAACTTTTCCAGGAACCGAGCCCAGCTTATTAAGCTTGGCATCCTGTCCGCTATTCACTTCTGAAGTACTGTTGCTTTTATCTACAGGTTCCAAGGTAACTTCAGTAACCTTTTTCTCTTCACTACCGATTAGTAGTTTTAAGGTTTTTTCCACCGGCGAACAACCTGCTGTTGCACTGCTCAACACAGCTAATGTCCCCACCAGGACTAACAACCTTTTCATCACCACAAAAAACACCCTCCTCATGATAGTTGTCCTTAACTATCTATATGAAGAGGGTGCTTTGTTAGAACTTATCTTAAAGTGATAATTATAAATTTAAGAAAGGAGCAATTATCAGTGAGATAGTACCAGTTACCTTAATTAAAGCATTTAGGGAAGGTCCGGCAGTATCTTTGAAGGGGTCTCCGACAGTGTCCCCAACAACTGCAGCTTTATGGGCATCAGTCCCTTTACCACCCAGATTACCAGCCTCGATATATTTTTTGGCATTATCCCAGGCTCCACCTGCATTGGACATAAAGATGGCCAACAAGACACCTGTTACGGTTGTCCCGGCTAGCATACCACCTAGTGATAAAGCACCCAGGCCAAAACCTACAGCCAAAGGAGTAAGCACTGCCAATAAACCGGGGGCTATCATTTGCCTGATAGCTGCACGGGTACTAATATCTACACAACGTGCATAGTCTGGCTTAGCTGTACCTTCCATCAGACCAGGTATTTCTTTGAACTGACGGCGAACTTCACCAATCATCTCAAAGGCAGCTTTACCAACTGCTTCCATGGCAAAGGCACAAAATAGGAAGGGGACAGTTCCTCCAATAAATAGTCCGACGACTATCTTAGGATCTAACAGGTTGAGAGAAAATTCGATTCCAGGATTAGCAGTAATAAATTTTTCAGCAAAAGCATTAAATAAAGCCAGTGCTGTTAGAGCAGCAGATCCAATCGCAAAGCCTTTCGCTACAGCAGCAGTAGTGTTACCAACCGCATCTAGCTGGTCAGTTTTCTTCCGCACTTCTGGACCAAGTTCAGCCATCTCAGCTATGCCACCAGCATTATCAGCAACAGGACCGAAGGAGTCAATCGCTACTACCATACCAGCAGTACTTAACATTCCCATGGCAGCCATGGCAATCCCATAGATGCCATAACCCTCTTTACCACCTGCAAAATAGTAGGATGCCATAGTAGCAGCCAGGATTACCAATACAGGCAAGGCAGTACTCCGTAGACCGATAGCCAAACCACTGATAATATTAGTAGCAGGACCTGTTAAGGAAGCTTCTGCAATTTGTTTAACTGGCGGTTTCTGATTGGAAGTGTAATACTCTGTGATGTAA
>CAZKEO010000079.1:0-7322 GCA_964551785.1 uncultured Eubacteriales bacterium
CATGGTGGTGTGGGAGGTCGGCCACTCAAATAATGGGTGGCCTCCTACCCGATTCAGATGCTTTTGTTCCGTTCCGTGAAATGTGCTAATACAACAAAAATTCTAAATAATTAGCATTTAACAGCAATCTTCGCTATATTTTTTTAAATAATCATGCTATACTAAAAAAATAAAAGTACCTTGCACAGATAGTTAGCGATTTCAACGTCACTTGTGCCCACATTTCGCTGTTAGATTTGTACCGGGATACCAAGTTTTAAACGGAATGATGCATCTCTGAGGAATTTGGGTGATGGACAATGAATAAGATTCAAACACCAGGTTATAGCCTGAATTTACTTAAACAAAATCTGGTAATGGATTTAGCCAAGTTTTCCAAAAGCAAAAATGGCAAAGGGCCAGAGAGCACAAATGTTGAAATCTTTGATGATGTTGTGCTTTGTATTTTTGAAGGGTTCCTAACTAGAGCAGAAGAGATTATTGTGCAATTAGGTAATCCTGAAAATGTTTTTATGAACAGAGTCATTTATGTTAATGAATGCAAGGATGAGTTGGAAGCAATCATCGTAAAACACTTGCATAGGAAAATTAAATATCTATTTCCTAGTTATATACCCCAAAAGCAGATTGCCTGTTGGACAATTTTTTTGGATTAGAGGCTTGACGAAAGCAAAGTCCGGTATTAATTAGTTATTCGTCTTAACAAAGAGCAGATAACTACCTCACGGTAGTTGTCTGCTCTTTTGTTTGTATTTCTCAGGAAATTTATCCATATATTACAAAACTTAAGGGGGTAAGTACGATGATTAACAATTTACCCAGTTCTGGAAATACAATCGATTTAGTTGCGCAACAACTAGCGAGAGAATTAGCGAGATTTTCTAAAGATAATTATGGCAAGGGACCTAATAATGTCAAGGTTGAGATCAACAACGGCATTGTACTTTGTTTTTTTGAGGGCTTTATGACCAAAGCAGAAGAGAAAGTTGCCCAATCCTATCCTGAAAATATTGGTAAAAACCGGTTTATTTACATTAATCATTCCGTAGATGAGCTCAACGAAATATTTCTAAAATACCTCCAAAGAAAAATAAAACACCTGTTTCCTAGTTATCTACCCCAGCAGCAATTGGCCTGCTGGACAGTTATTTTGGATTAATTACTTACTGAAAGCAACTTTAGAATAAGGGGGAAATATCATATGAAATCATTCACCCAGCTTGCACGTCATGAAGGGAATGAAACTCTTTTTGAAGTTATCGAAATGACGATAATTTCTATGCTATGGGACATACCGCTCCATATTCATGCTGAGGGACTCAGAGGGACGGGCAAAACCACTATCATGAGAGCAGCCTGTCAAATTATGCCTCCCATTGTAAGAATCAAAGAATGCCTTTATAACTGCGAGCCTGTAAAGCCCCACTGTCCTCACCACAAGGATCTTAGCAAAGAGGAAATTCTCAGTATTGGCAGTGAGGTAGTCCCAAGACCATTTTTAGAAATATCCCATTCTGCTAAAATTGGCACCATTGCCGGTAGTATCGATTTAGCGAAAATCACCAATGCGGCCAACCCGACAGCAGCCATCCTACCGGGGATTATTCCTCAAGCCCACCGCGGGATAATTTTCATTGATGAAATTAACCGTTTAGCAGATACATCTCCGGAAATTACAGATATTTTACTGGATTTGATGGGCACCAAACCAGGCCGAGTTCAGATTGAGGAGACCGGTTTACCTGTGGTAGAAATTCCTGTCCAGGCCTCTGTTTGGGCAGCTTCTAATCCAGATGAGGAACCAGGACCGCTCCAGGAAATTCGCCGTCAGTTATCTGACCGTTTTGACCTGCTGGTGGAAATGGGTCGCTCCAAAAACGCCGAGGAAATTGCTGAGATCTTAATTCAGAGTGAACAAAGACGGCAAGGCAAGGAAGAGGAAATTCTCCAGAAGGATGCAGTCCGGCACCTCAAAAGACAGCAAGAATTTGATCAGATTCATCAAAAATACGCAGCTCTTACCATGCCGGACTATTTACGGAACTATATTGCCCGTTCTTACGTGAAATATAATTTGGAAAGCTTTCGAGCTATCGAAGCAATTCAGCATTGTGCTATTTTGAATTGTGCCCTGCGGGGTGGAGATCAGGTCCTAATTTCAGATATTTTAAAAGTAATTCCATTAGCCTTAAAACACCGGGTTGATATTGAAACCCTGACTCAGATAATGAATAGTTCAGACCGCATAGGTGGAGAAAGTAAATCATTACTTAGTTTTGCAATGTCAAAACCCCAAAAAGCTGGAATTACAGAAGTAACGGCAGAGCAGGAGCAACGCTCTACTGACTCTGTTTTATCTCCCATCAAAGGCTTTTTTTCGAGCAAGCGGGACAAACAGTCAAGTAATCACAATGATCCGGTAAAGGCTTCGCCCCTAAATAAGGCTAAACGCTTAGAGGATTTAAACTTTAATGATGCCGTAAAAACTGAAGCGGAAATAAAGTAAGCCCTTACTTGATTCCAATGCTAAAAAAGGAGGACAGTACGTGGCAACTGAAAAGCAGCAAAGACTAACACTGGAGAAGTATATAAACGTATTAGTGTACAAAAAGCAAGGGATCCGTTTAGGGGAAACAACAGTGATCAGTTACAGAGTACACGGTAATGATGCCATGACCCCAGGCATTATCAGAATCTATACCGAGCAGGACGCAGGTAAAGTATATCTGAAAACTGAAGAAGAGAATCAATTTTTGCATCTGGATGTTTTTCATGAACCGGCTTGTTTAGATCCGGCTTTCGTAGCCCGTAGAATCCGAGAAGGAATAGATAAATATTTTCAGCAGTTAAGGGATCTGTCATATAGCCCTATATCCAGAGCACAATGCTTAGAAATGGCTATTGCCATGTCCAAAAATATCATCGTTGAGACCAGCGGCGGGAAAGGCACTAGTTATGATCTCGCCAAACGTCAAGGAGAGTTTATTCCGGAAAAAGAAAGAACCCCTCATAATCATGTCCATGTCTTAGCGCAGGTTGACCCTCAACATTTTGATAGTTTGTTGTTTATGGTAAGTGCCATCGAAACCGCTATTCAAAACCAGGGCTTTGAAATCCGCAGAGTAGAAAAGATTAACCATATTGCCTCGGAAAAAACAGACACCGGTACAGGTATAGGTATCAGCCTACCGGGCTTGAATACACCATCCGCACGCAAACAAGTTAATGAGCAGAACAAACTTCAGACCATTCTGGACCTGGCAGGACTTTTCGGTAGTGTCAAGGAAGCTAGTAAGTTCCTGGAGTCCCTAACCCCTGCCGGGAATATGTCTCTCAGTAAATTTGCCCAAAAACACGGTGATGGTGACCTGAAACAAACGCTGTTGGATTTGGATAATAAAGGCTTGGTCAAACGGGGCAAGATTTTTAAAACCCTGACGGAAGATGGCAAAGGACTGTTGGGTTTTATCCAAGCTAATCAGAAAGAATTAGAGGCACAGGTTCGGAAATCAATCCGGCGTTATAAAATAGTCACTCATAATTATCAGACCTATTACAATTCTGAGCTGAAGTCCAAGAAAAAACACCTCACTGATGAGCGCAAAGTACTGCATCTCAATGACAAAGCTTGGTTTGGCAATTTAGCCATTGCCGAAACAGTTGTCCACGCTGCCTCCCGCAGTTATCTGGGCGGGACGCGGCCAATGCGCATTCAGAAAGAGGATATTCACCAATACGACGAAAAGTCTTTTGCGCCGATTGACACCTTGCTAGCGATAGACTGTAGCGGTAGTATGGTAGGAGATAAAATTCGAGCAGTATCTTACCTGGCCGAACATTTTCTGCTGACCTCCCACGAAAAAGTAGCTGTGGTCACCTTCCAGGAGAATACTTCCAAAGTGGTGGTCCCCTTTACCAAAAACTATCAAAGTTTGCAGCAGGGGCTGCTTTCCATCCGCCCAGAAGGTATGACTCCCCTGGCCAAGGGGATTGTGGAAAGTGTTGTAGCAATTCAAAAGAAGCGTGCCCGCAACCCTTTAATGATACTGATTACCGACGGTATTCCTAACTACCCCCTTTGGAGTATCGATGCTCAGGTTGATGCCCTCAAAGCTGCCAAGATGATTAAGGATGCCAAAATACGTCTGGTTTGCATTGGGGTAATCCCGAACGAAAAGTTCATGGCCGAATTAGCCGAGGTGGCTGGTGGTAATCTGTATGTTGTAGATCAATTGGATAAAAACAGCCTGCTGGATGTGGTCACCACCGAGTGGCAAAGGTATAAGTATGCTAAGTAAAGACTCCGGGTCAAGCTGGGGTCAACTCCGGGTGTTGTAGTTACACTCCGGACACTAACTACACTTCCGGGGTAAATCATTTCCTTGGTTCCTGTGGAGGACATAACTTCTAATGCGGCCTGATCGTCTGGTCACAAATGTCCTCCACTACGGAACCTTCAGAGTGATTTACCACCGGAAGCTCCGTAAGGTGTCCTGCGCGTAATTACAACACCCTTCGTCGTTCCGGGTCGACTCCGGGTCTTTCTCCGGAGCGGGGTTGGGTAACAGGATATGTGAGCCCCGTCCAAATTTTCTTAGGGTCAGGGCATTGCAAAGATAAAGCTCAGGGGGGTACCTGTTCCGGTTAAGGTGTGATTTAGTTTAGGGCCGTAATCAGATTTTAGTGCAGCTGGACAATAAACTCATCCCGTGCAACACGAGGTTACACGCCCTGGCGAGGGGCATGGACGCCCCGTCGCCAGGGTTGGATGAAGTTTATTAGTTCAGCAAACTTAGAGCTGGTCGGCATCAAACTATTAACACCGGACCGGAACTGGTACCCGACCGGATAAGACTGCCTATACCAATGACCCCAAATCAAAAAAAATTGGACGAGAAAAAATTCAAGGCGCCTTCGGGCGTTTTTTTGTATGAAAAAGAGCTTTTCCAACCATACTAAGAGCGATACCGCTTGGCAATAAATCATGCAGGGAGGTAAAGCATTAAATGATTATTGAAGCACAAGGAATCAGCACTTCGCCTGAAGCGGTTCACTCTGGTGAACTGCTAAGAATTACCTACAGTGGCTTACTGGCAAATGGCGGTGCAGATCAGGTCTATCTTCACGCAGGTTACGGAGATAAATGGTCTTATGTCAAGGATTATCCCATGCAGCGTTCAGCTAATGGTTGGCAAAAGGTGTTGCCAATTGAGCATCCCGAGGAATTGAAATTCTGTTTCAAAGACAGTGCCTCCAATTGGGACAACAATGCTGGGCACAATTGGGGCATCCCGATCCAAGCTACTCAGTTTACCCGTTAGGAGGAGGATGAAATATGGTAAATTTCAAGTACACGAATTTACGAGATAGTGATCAGCGCTTAAAGGAAATGCATGAAAGCATGCTTAGTGGCGGTGTAGCTGTAGACCCAACTCCCATTACGGCCGGCCAAGAGGTTACAGTTTTGTATGATGGTCTATTATCCCATGATGGTGCGGAACACGTGTTTTTGCATGTCGGGTATGGTAATAGCCAGCATTGGGAGCTAGTTGGGGATTACCAGATGAATAAGTTAGACTACGGTTGGGAAAAAACCCTCCATATTAATGAAGATTCCCGTTTCAACTTTTGCTTCAAGGATTGTGCCAATAACTGGGACAACAATTCCGGAAAGAATTGGAGTTATGAGATTCATAACGGAAGATTCTAGCCTGACCCGAGCCTGCTGGATTTTTTCGCCCCCTGGTTGGCAGTGGTTCAATAACTGACAAGCCAGGGGGTTTATACTGTTGTTCAGATTATGTTATGAGGTGATGAGAAATTGCAGTTGCTGGTTTTTTCCTGGGAGTATCCACCTAAAAGCGTAGGTGGTTTAGCTCAGCATGTCCATGACCTGACTGTAGCACTGGCTAGAGAGGGTCATACAATCCACCTGATAACCTGTGGGGGTCAGGGGTTGCCTGCTTATGATAACCATCATGGTGTACAGGTTCACCGTGTAACGCCCTTTAGTTTATCAGCGCCTGACTTTAAGACTTGGATTTTGCATTTAAACTTGGCGATGTTGGAATACACCATGACTTTACTGAACAATCTGGAAGGTAAAATCGATTTGGTCCACAATCACGATTGGTTGACGGCCTATGCTGCACGAGTTGTCAAACACTCTTGTAATGTGCCCTTGGTCGCTACCATTCATGCTACCGAATATGGTCGTAACTACGGTCTACATAATGATGAACAGCGTTATATTAGTGATGTGGAATGGTGGCTGACCTATGAAGCCTGGAAAGTAATTGTCTGCAGTAAGTATATGGAAGATGAACTGCGCCGAGTTTTTCAAGTACCAAAAGACAAAATTGTCGTTATTCCTAATGGGGTACAGCCTGAAAACTTCGTGGTAAAAGAGTTGGATCCGGAATTCCGCAATCATTATGCCGATCCCAAGGAGAAAATTGTTTTCTTTGTGGGTCGTTTAGTGCAAGAAAAGGGTGTGCAGGTACTCTTAGAGGCAATTCCCAAAGTACTACACTATTATCCCCATACGAAATTTATTATTGCCGGCAAAGGCCCTAGTGAATTTGCTTTACGCAATAGGGTCCGAGAACTTGGGCTCGAAGCGCGAGTATACTTTACCGGTTATATTGATGAGGATATCCGTAATAAGTTATATAGTTGTGCTGATGTGGCCGTGTTCCCGAGCCTGTATGAACCTTTTGGCATTGTTGCATTAGAAGCAATGGCAGCTAAAACGCCAATAGTAGTTTCTGACACAGGTGGTTTAGGAGAGATTGTTGATCACGAGGTTAACGGCTTGAAAGTATATGCTGGTTCAGCAAGTTCGCTGGCAGATAACATCCTCCATGTCCTATGTGATACCAGCTTTGCTAAAAAGATAGAAGCTAAAGCATTGCGGGATGTTCGAGAAATCTACAATTGGTCACGTATCGCTGGAAGAACTACCGAAATCTACAATGAGGTGTTAAAGCTACATCATCAGAGTATTTGGAACGGCTCTACTAGAGCTGACAATTGGGATTATGGCTTTTACACATCCTTGCCCAGTGCAGAAGACACGCCAGGTGCCAGCTTATATCAATAACATTAGCCTATTTACATAATGATTGGTAGAAGGAGTGAAGATAATGAAAGCAATCATTATGGCCGGCGGGGAAGGCTCACGGCTAAGACCGCTGACTTGTGACCGCCCAAAACCGCTAACTCCGCTCTTGGGTAAACCGGTCATGGAGTATAGTATTCAGCTGTTAAAACAGCATGGGCTTACCGAACTTGTTGTTACGCCTCAATACCTACCAGGATGG
>CAZKEO010000080.1:0-7308 GCA_964551785.1 uncultured Eubacteriales bacterium
TCCTTAACAAGAGAGCAATTAGTGAACCATATCTGTGTGGAATTGATGAGTATGGTAGGGAAGTATATACAGTGGGCTTAACACCAGACCGCCAAGTTTTTGCTAATGCCATTAATTCACTCTTTAGCTTGTATAATCAGAATGGCCAGCACTATCATTTGGTAGATACTTGCGATTATGGAGGTAGAGTAGCTGCTTTAGGTAGTAAATTACGTAAGTTTAAGAGTTTACGTGATTGGGGAGATTTACTCCTGGACACTGGAGTAGCTTGGAATTTAGCAGCCTTGGCTAAATTAGTTGATGAAACGAAAGCTTCGCTGGTATGTATCGAAAAACTAGCTAATCAAAACTGAGTGATGGATAATCCATCACTTTTTATATATCTCTGTCAACCATTGGTTACCTTGACTTATCAGGCCAGTTGAAGCATAATTAGGGAGAGAAAAAGAACAAATTAGGCTAATTAGGGCCATATGAGCCATTTAGCTTTCAATGGAAAGAGGTGCAACCTCTTATGGTTAAAGAGGGGGCGTTGATTACTCGGGTAATCCAGCATTCGATTGCCGAAGAATTAGGTGTCGAGCCAGGTGACCGACTACTCAAAATTAACGGACATGCCTTAGAGGACCTGATTGATTATCAATTCTTAATCTCTGACGAATACCTAGAGGTGGAGCTTAATAAGGCTAATGGGGAAGAATGGGTCTTAGAGGTCGAGAAAGAGCTTCAGGAAGATCTAGGGTTAGAATTTGCCGAGGCGACCTTTGATGGCATTAAAAGGTGTGGTAATCAGTGTGTCTTTTGCTTTGTGGAACAAATGCCGCCAGGGATGCGGGAGACACTCTATGTTAAAGATGATGATTATCGGATGTCCTTTCTCCATGGAAACTTTATTACCTTTACTAATTTGAGTGAAAAAAACTTACAAAGAATCATTAGGATGCGCCTTTCCCCACTCTATATTTCAGTACATACAACTAATCCAGAACTGCGGCAAAAAATGTTGAATAGCGTTCGAGCTGGCAAGCTAATCGGCCAATTAAAACAATTGGCTGCTGCAGGGATCGAATTACATACGCAAGTGGTTACCTGCCCTGGTCTGAATGATGGCCCTGAGCTAGCACGAACAATTCGCGAGCTTGGCAACCTCTATCCTGCAGTTCAGTCCATTGCGATAGTACCGGTGGGATTAACCAAGTATCGGGAAAAGCTTTACCCCTTGCGCTTATTTACCGCCGAGGAAGCTCAGCAGGTAATCGTCCAAGTTACCAACTTCCAACAAGAATTTTGGTTTAAAAACCACAGGTTTCTAGTCTACGCCGCTGATGAATTTTATCTGATGGCAGGACTTGCTCTACCTGAAGCCACTACTTATGAGGATTTCCCTCAAACTGAAAATGGCGTCGGTTTAGTGAGGTTGTTTTTAGATAGTTTCCAGCAGGAAAAGCCCAAAATTATCGGTAAAATTAATAAACCGACTAAATTATTACTGGTAACCGGCAAATCTGCGGGTAAGCTAATTCAGAACCTGGCTGCAGAGCTTAATCTGGAAAGCAATTTAATGGTCAAAGTCGTAATAGTTCCCAATCACTATTTTGGTGAGACAGTTACGGTAGCTGGGCTGCTGACAGGACAAGATTTAGTTAGTACCTTACTAACAGGATCAACTCAACTTGACTCAGATACTATTGTTTGTATACCTTCCGTCATGCTCAAAGCTGGTGAAGCAATCTTTCTGGATGGAATGACTCTCCAGGCTTTTGCTGAGCAACTTGGCAATCCAATTAAGGTTTTAGATATGGAGCATCAGGCGGCAGATTTAATTAACCTAGTATTAGCATTGCAGGAGAATCAATAAACAGAGGTGAAAAAAGTGGCAAAGCCAGTTGTAGCAATAGTTGGCCGTCCTAATGTAGGTAAGTCTACCTTATTCAACCGGATTGCCAAAGGCAATGTAGCAATAGTTGAGGACAGGCCGGGGGTAACTAGAGATAGAATTTATAAGGATGCCTCTTGGTTGGATCGGGATTTTACCGTGATTGATACCGGGGGTATCGAATTTAGGGTAGATGAAGACGAAATTAGTAAACAGATGAAGTTTCAAGCAGAATTAGCGATGCGTGATGCAGAAGTAATTGTTTTTGTGGTTGATGGAAGGCAGGGTCTGACCGGTACTGATGAAGAAGTTGCCAGTGTGCTGAGGAGAACCAAAAAGCCGGTAATTTTAGCAGTAAATAAAATAGAAGATTTTAGCAATCCTGCGATCGGTTATGATTTTTATGCTTTGGGCCTAGGCGAACCTATTTTAGTTTCGGCTTCCCATGGCTTTAATATCGGTGATTTACTTGATGCCGTAATAGCTCATTTACCACTAGGTGGAGAGCAGGACTATCCTGAGGATGTCATTAAAATAGCGGTAATCGGCAGACCAAATGTCGGTAAATCTTCCTTGGTTAATGTGCTTCTGCGAGAAGAACGCGTAATTGTCAGCGATATCCCTGGCACCACTAGGGATGCAATTGATTCAGCTTTTACCAGGGATGGTCGCGACTATGTATTGATTGATACAGCGGGAATGAGACGAAAAGGCCGGATTGATGAACCTACCGAACGGTATAGTGTAATCCGTTCCTTAAAAGCTGTAGACCGCTGTGATGTGGTCCTGATTGTTATTGATGCTGATTCTGGGGTTACCGAGCAGGATACCAAAATTGCTGGTTATGCCCATGAAGCAGGAAAAGCCTGCATTTTAGTCGTTAATAAATGGGATTTGATAGAAAAAGATGATAAAACGATGCTCCGGTTTACGGAGGTCTTACGTGATGTGCTTGGTTTCATGCAATATGCCCCAGCTATTTATATTTCTGCGAAGACCAAACAACGCGTCCATAAAGTGCTGGACTTAGTTAACTATGTAGCTGAACAAAATGCTATGCGCGTAGGCACCAGTACCCTCAACGACTTAGTGAGAGAAATGGTGCAACTAAATCCTCCGCCTACTGATAAAGGCCGGAGGATGAAAATTCTCTATGTAACCCAAGTAGGGGTGAAACCACCCACCTTTGTTATTTTCGTAAATGACCCGGAACTGATGCATTTTAGTTACCTGCGTTATATGGAAAATCGCCTGCGGAGCACTTTCGGTTTCGAAGGGACACCAATCCGGATGGTGGTTAGAAGCAAAAAAGAAGATTAGGGGGTCACTAGCTGGTGAAGACGTTATTAGTCCTGCTGTTTGCGTATCTAATCGGTTCAATCTCTTTTGGCTACCTGGTAGCGAAGCGGTGGGCTAGGATAGATATTCGGAAATACGGTAGTGGGAATATTGGGATGACCAATATTTGGCGGGTAATGGGTTGGCAGGCAGGAATGCTAGTATTTCTTGGAGATGCTGGCAAAGGTGTGTTGGCCGCTTGGCTGGGTAAACATTTTGGTGGAGATCCTTTGGCAGTCCTAGCAGGGTTTGCTGTCATGGCCGGTCATATCTATCCGGTTTTTCTGAACTTCCGTGGTGGCAAAGCAGTTGCTACTGGCGTGGGAGTTTTAGCGGCGCTCTCCTTAAAGGTTACCATCTTTGCCTTAGTATTGTGGTTGGTTATTGTTGGCCTCACCAGATATGTATCATTAGCTTCCATTTTGGCGGCCATCTCTGTACCGATGCTCTTGATAGTGTTAAATAATCCTATCTCACATCTCTTATTTGGTCTGTTAGGCGCAAGCTTTGTCATCTATAAGCATATTCCCAATATCAAACGCTTAAGAGCAGGTACCGAATTTAAAATTGGAAAAAGGTTAAATTAGAGCGTAGTAAAATATACTTTTAGGGGGGCCTATATTTGGAGAAAGTTGCGATTCTTGGCGCTGGGAGTTGGGCTACTGCCCTAGCTGTATTATTAGGTAAAAAAGGAGTCCGCGTTAAGATGTGGACCCTCTTTCCAGAACATGCTATAGAACTGAATACTACTCGTGAAAACCTACATTACTTACCTGGAATAGTGCTTCCTAGCACAGTGGAAGTATCTACAGATCTAGCAAAGGTCTTAGCCGATACAGAGGGTGTAGTGTTTTGTGTACCTTCTCATGCAGTACGGGAAACGGCTGCTTTAGTCAGTCCCATGCTAACCACACAGCAATTGGTTGTCAATACTGCCAAAGGTATGGAAGAAGGGACACTAATGCGTTTGTCCCAGGTTTTATCTGCCGAACTACCTCCACAGTTTCCGGAAATACTCGTCGTGCTCTCTGGTCCTAGTCATGCCGAAGAAGTGGGTAAAGACATACCGACAGCAATAGTAGTAGCTTCCGAAAAAAAAGCAGCGGCTTTATTGGCACAGGACCTGTTTATGACCCCTAAGTTTAGAGTATATACTAATCCTGATATTACTGGCGTCGAAATTGGCGGTGCTTTGAAAAACGTGATAGCTCTTTGCTGTGGTGTATCTGATGGACTAGGCTTTGGAGATAATACCAAAGCTGCATTAATGACAAGAGGTCTAGCAGAAATCTCTCGCTTAGGGATAGCAATGGGTGCTGATCCTATGACTTTCCTAGGCCTAGCTGGGGTTGGGGATTTGATTGTTACCTGTACAAGTATGCATAGCCGGAACCGCAGAGCAGGCATTGAGATCGGGAAAGGTAAAACGATGCAAGAAGCTGTTGACAGTGTCCAAATGGTAGTAGAAGGAGTGCGCACGACTAAGGTAGCTATGGAGTTAGCCCTGAAACATGCAGTGCCGATGCCAATTATCGAACAAGCTTATGAGGTACTCTTTGGTGGTGCTAGTCCCAAAGAAGGTGTAGTTAGACTAATGATGCGTGATAAGACTCATGAAATGCAGGATGTGGTCTGGAAATAACCTTGAAAATATATTTTGATAGCCTGAAGCAAAGTCCTGTTGAAAAACAGGATTTTATTTGAAATTGTTGAATTGAAAAGAATATGAGAGAAAATAATAGAATATTCTAATTCAATAGCAGGAATTTTGCTAATGCTAGAGAATAGGAATAATTACCTTTTGGGAAAAAAAGTATAGGTATAATGATGAGATAGGTGGTCAAGATGAAAGCAAGATTCGAAAATTGTGGGATAGGTCCAACCTCCCTAGCTTCCCAACCACTCTGTTACGCAGCATTAATGCTGGAGATAACAAATGCAGTGATATCTTCCTTGGAACTTGACCAAGTTTTAAACAAGACTGTGGAGTCGATTATCAGGAAACTAGGGGTGTATGGGGTTGCCTTATATATTGTGACTGAAGCAGGACAAATGGTACTCAAGGTTAGTAATCTTGGTAACTATCCTGAAGTCCACGCTGATGTTGAACATTTTGGTGGCACGATAGCTAAAATGGTACAAAGTATGCGCGCTGAATATTGTTTTGACCTAGGGGCAGAACAATGCTTCCCACAACAACTGCGTCTAGGGTTAAAGGATCGCTCCGGGGTTTGTTACCCGTTAATTGCCAAAGAGGAATTGTTAGGAGCTCTGTGGTTTATCGATGAAACACAACGTGAGTATATGCCCGAAGAAAAAGAATTGTTTCAGGGGATTTCTTCCCAAATAGCTTTAGCAGTCTATAATGCTCGAGAATTTGCTAGAGTGGAACTCTTATCTAATGTTGATGGCCTCACTGGCTTATATAATCATCGACATTTTCATGAACAAATAGAACGAGAGCTTCTAAGAGCTAGGCGTGGTTGTACACACCTTAGTATGGTAATGTTAGATGTCGATAATTTTAAGAATTATAATGACTTGTATGGACACCCTGCTGGTGATAAATTGTTGAAACAGATTGCCCAAATCATCAAAGATTCCTTACGTAAAAGTGATATGGTTGCCCGTTATGGTGGTGAAGAATTTGCTGTCATTCTACCGGAAACCGGTCCACAGGGAGCCTATGATGTAGCTGAAAGAATTAGAACTGCCATTGCGGGCTGTCTATTTACAGGTGGTAAAAAGATGCCCAAGGGCAAAATCACAGTATCGCTAGGTGTGTCCACTTATCCTGAGCATGGTAGTGATGCAGTTGAGCTAATCAAAGCAGCCGATCGGGCCCTCTATCAAGCAAAATCGACTAGAAACAGGGTGGAAATTTATAACCCAGTCCCGAATCTACCAGAAGAAATAATAATATGGAAGTAAGCATTAAAAAACTAAATGTTAAGTAAAATTTAACCAGGAGGAAACGGTAAAAGCCGTATCTATCCTGGTTTATTTATGTGGAGCTGACCTTTTAACAACTAATGGTAGGCAGTTTTTATTTGCCTGACAAGTCATATTCCTATTTGCTACTCAATATAAATGTAATGTTAAAAAATAAACATTGGAAAACCCTGTAGAGGTTAATTATTTGGTGCATTATAAGCTTTCCTGGTTTAAAGGAGGGATGGCCGGGGATTGAAGACCAGATACCCAAAGTTTTGCCAAGATAAAAAGGGGGGAGGCGTGTAAATGGAAAAAATGGATATCTTTCGAGATATAGCCGAACGGACCGGTGGAGATATTTACCTAGGGGTAGTCGGACCTGTTCGAACCGGAAAATCTACCTTTATCAAGAGATTTATGGAACTGATGGTCATCCCTAATATTAAGAACATCCATGAAAAGGAAAGAGCTCGGGATGAACTACCCCAAAGTGGTGCCGGACGAACTATTATGACCACTGAGCCAAAGTTTATTCCTAATGAAGCAGTGGAAATAGCACTTAATAACAACATAAAAGTTAAGATGCGGGTAGTTGACTGTGTTGGTTATACTGTGCCGGGAGCCTTAGGTTATGAAGAAGATGACGGTCCCAGAATGGTGATTACTCCTTGGTTTGAAACTGAGATACCTTTCCAACAAGCGGCTGAATTAGGTACCAGAAAGGTAATCACTGAACATTCCACCATAGGGTTGGTAGTACTTACTGATGGCTCGATCGGGGAAATTCCGAGAGACAGTTATTACGAGGCAGAAGAGCGGGTAATTGAGGAATTAAAGGAATTAAATAAACCTTTCTTAATCATTTTGAATTCCACTAAACCATTAGCTCCGGAAACTCATGAATTGGCCCTAGATTTAGAAGCAAGGTACGATGTTCCTGTACTACCATTCGATTGTGCTGAACTAAATCAAGACGATATTGTTACTGTCTTAGAACAAGTTCTTTATGAATTCCCGGTTAATGAAGTCAATATTAACCTACCGAAGTGGATTGAAGAATTGGAAGCTAGGCATTGGTTAAGAGAAAAGTTCGAGGATGCAGTCCGGGATACAGTCCGTCACATTCATAGATTAAGAGATGTTGATGGAGCGATTGAAAC
>CAZKEO010000081.1:0-7284 GCA_964551785.1 uncultured Eubacteriales bacterium
TGCCTGACTTAGCTGATGTTCAGACAATCAAGGCAGTGTTAGCTCGTTTAGGGGCAAACTTGCACCAACATGGAAACTCATTAACTGTCGATGTCAATGAGATTACGGGCTATGAAGCTCCCTATGAATATGTTCGCAAAATGAGAGCTTCATTTTTGGTAATGGGGCCACTATTGGCAAGAGTTGGTAGAACTAGAATCTCAATGCCGGGGGGGTGCGCGATCGGTAACCGCCCTATTGATTTGCATCTCAAGGGCTTTCCGGCTATGGGCGCTGAGATAATTAGCGGCCATGGTTATGTTGAGGCTAGTGCTAAAGAGCTCCAAGGATGCAAACTATATCTTGACTTCCCAAGTGTTGGGGCTACCGAAAACATCTTAATGGCTGCAGTGTTAGCTAAGGGGCAAACCATCCTGGAAAATGCGGCAGAAGAGCCAGAAATAGTTGATTTAGCTAATTACTTAAATGCAATGGGAGCACGAATTAGGGGTGCTGGTACGAAAGTAATCATTATTGAAGGTGTGCAATGCCTAACCGGCACCTCCCATAATGTCATTCCAGACAGAATTGAGGCTGGTACTTTTATGGTGGCGGGTGCGATGACGGGTGGAGATATTATCATCGAAAATGTGCTAACTTCACACCTAAGTCCGGTCATTGCTAAATTAAGAGAAACGGGCGCGATAATCGAAGAGCAGGATAATGGCTTACGTGTACAGGGTCCGAAAATCCTACAACCAGTAGACATCAAAACACTCCCATACCCAGGTTATCCTACTGATATGCAAGCACAAATGATGGCTTTAGCCAGTGTGGCTGCTGGTACCAGTGTGTTTTCTGAAACAATTTTTGAGAACAGATTTATGCATGTTGATGAATTGAGAAGAATGGGTGCCAAAATCAAAGTAGAGGGACGTCAGGCAGTGATTGAAGGTGTTCAGCATTTGACAGGTGCGCCGGTATCGGCAACAGACTTACGGGCTGGGGCAGCGCTGATTTTAGCAGGGTTAGTTGCCAAGGGCAAGACGGCAATTACTAATCTTCACCATCTTGATCGGGGCTATGAACACTTGGAAGATAAACTGCGAGGTATTGGGGCCGAGCTTATCAGAGAGCAAATTTACTAAATAAATCGACTTCTCGAGAAAGTTTCTAGCGATAAATTAGGGACTCTCAGCATAGAGATTTTGTGCTTTTCATAAGATTAACCAAACAGGTCCTTATGAAAGGTATGTGATTGGTATGCGAAGGCTAGGGCTAAGTAAACTGGGAATAAGCAAACTTAGAATAAGCAAATTCGTTCGCTATGTGAAGAAATTTGTCCTGCTGGCATTCATGCTAGGTCTCTTGATAAGCTTGGTGTACAGTTATCAACGACTTCTTGAACAAGTGCAGTTCAACTGGTCTAATGGGGACCTAGTAGCCAATAAAGAGGTGGATATAGAGCTTCGCTTATTGCTACATCAGGAGAACAAAGTATTAATAATGCCCTTGGAAGACTATGTAGTTGGTGTTGTAGCAGCAGAAATGCCTGCCTCTTTTAATTCCGAGGCACTGAAAGCACAGGCTATCGCGGTTAGAACGTATCTGATTAGAAGATTGCCCGCCTTTCTTGCAATGGGAGGTCAACCAGCCCTCCATCAAGAAGCTGAAATTTGTGATCTTCCAGAGCACGGTCAAGCATGGATTAGCGAGGAAACTATGCGGGAGCGCTGGGGAAAAAATAATTTTAGTGCTAATTATGCCAAAATCAAGGCAGCCGTTGCAGCAACTAAGGGGCTGGTTCTGACTTACCAAGGTAAACTTAGCAATCCGTTGTACTTTGCTAGTTGTGGCGGGGTTGGTACCGAATCAGCCCTAACTGTATGGGGCCGGGCAGTTCCTTACTTGACCGAAGTTGAGTGTGGTGAGGATGAAACAGATCCTAAAAATAAACGGACCTATCGGCTTTCGATCCGGGAATTAGATCAACGCTTAGGGACGGATTTGGAAGCAGTGCCTACGATGAGTGCAAAACGAATGTTGACTAAGATCGCTGTTCTTGAACAATCAAGCAGAGGCCGGATTAAGGCAATGCGTTTGGGTGATAAAAAAATCACCGGTACAGAGATTCGCAGCAAGCTAGAGCTTGCCTCCACGAGATTTCGGATGTCAGCAGGGCATGATGGCACAATTCAGATTGAAACAATTGGTTATGGGCACGCAGTAGGTATGTGCCAAAGGGGAGCTGCAGCCATGGCAAAGCAAGCCAAAAGCTTTGAGGAGATCCTTCAGCATTATTACCCAGGGACAAAACTTGCCCAGTTGCGAGCAAAATAAGCAGGCAAAATTACCACCATTTGGTTTATAGGGAGTCTCAGGAGGGCATACTATAGACGGAGGTGGAAACAATGCCAAAAAATGAGGAATATCTTAAAAAAGCAGAGCAATTTTGGCCATTCCAAGAATCTAAAAATGGAGTTCGCAAACACTGGGAATGGTTGAAAAGATGGTTACTAGCCCGTGGTCAAGGTAGTATAATTTTGCTGACAATCTTGTTAACAATGCTGATGTTGCTGGTAGTAACGAATAGCCTGTGGTTGCCAGTGCTAAAGAGTATGGTAAAACCAGAAACACAACTCACCAATAGCACCAAAGTGGGTTTAATGTTGCCCGTGACAATTACAGGACAAGTAATGGTTCCAAACGGAACCAAAGACGTAAAACCGAACCTAGCCCAAAATTCATCAACTAAGGATAACGTACAGCCAGAGACGTTTTGTAAACCCTTAGAGGGAAAACTCGTTACCGCCTATGGGATGAGCTATTCCTCAACTTATCAGGATTATAGATTCCACCAGGGGATCGATATATTCTCAACCAAAGATGATTTAGTAAAGGCCATCCAGGATGGAACTGTAGCTAGTATAATTGAAGATCCTATCGAGGGTTGGACGATTACCATCAATCACGCTAATCAGTTAAAAAGTAGCTATGCTAATATTAGTAGCCCTGAGGTAGCAGTTGGGCAAAAGGTCAGCAAGGGTCAAAACATTTCCAAGGTCGAAGTCGAAAAGGGAATTCTTCACCTGGCAATTTACTCACGGCAACAGGGGCAAAACCCTTTGCAATATTTGTCTTACTAGACTTGGGACAAGTCTGGTCAACCTTTTTCAATCCCCTAATCAAGAGCGGAGCATCTCCGCTCTTCTTTTTTTGTTTAACGCGCGTAGTTCTTGTGAAGAAATTGTACAATGGTAAGCATTTCTCCAAGCCCCCGGCATATACATTAACTAAGCCAAACGGTAAGTATATCTTGGGGGGTTGAACATTGATGCAAGAATATATCCGCAAACGGGTGGTGGAAATTTGTAACTATATTTTAGAATCACAAGCTACTGTCCGCCAGGCTGCAAGTGTCTTTGGCGTGAGTAAGAGCACTGTGCACAAGGACATGACCGAGCGTCTTCCTAGTATCAACAAGCAGTTGGCGAGCTATGTCAAAAAGGTGTTAGATAATAACAAGGCCGAGCGACATCTCCGGGGTGGAGAGGCAACAAGGAAAAAATATCAAGAATTGGGAGAATAATTGGGAACTAAGCAGGATTTTCTCTATTAACGTAGAATATTTCATAATTGGGCATATTATGGCCATAACGTTAAAGGGGGAAATTCAGCAGATGTTCGGTTTTGGCATGGATATAGGAGTAGATTTAGGCACGGCTACAGTGTTGGTATATGTGAAGGGTAAAGGCATTGTGCTGAAAGAACCCTCTGTAGTTGCGATAGATAAAGATTCCGGGAAAGTCATTGCGGTAGGTGAAGAAGCTCGCCGCATGATTGGACGTACCCCGGGAAATATTGTGGCAACCCGTCCGCTTAGAGAAGGGGTAATTGCTGATTATGATGTGACGGAAAAAATGCTCAGACACTTTATTAATAAAGCTTGTCAGCGCAAGTTTTTCTTCCCTTTTTTTAGGCCTAGAATTATGGTTTGTATTCCTTCGGGAGTTACTGGTGTTGAAGAACGTGCCGTTCGTCAGGCAGCTCTGCAAGCAGGAGCCAAGCATGCGGCCCTAATTGAGGAACCGCTGGCGGCTGCACTGGGTGCTGGTATTGAGATATCTGAACCAAGTGGCTCAATGGTGGTAGACATCGGTGGTGGTACTACCGACATTGCGGTGCTATCGCTCGGGGGTATCGTGGTCAGTAAATCTCTCCGGGTAGGCGGAGATAAATTTGATGAGGCTATTGTTCGTTACATACGTAGAGAATTTAACTTAATGATCGGTGAACGCACAGCTGAAGATCTCAAGATGAATATTGGTACTGCTTTTCCAGGTCTGAAAAGAGATAACCAAAGCTATGACATTCGGGGTCGGGACTTGGTCAGCGGACTACCTAAGAATATTTCGGTAACCTGCCAGCAAGCCTTCGAAGCCCTCCAAGAGTCGGTTGAATCAGTCGTCGGCTCAGTAAAAGAAGTTTTGGAGAAAACTCCACCTGAACTGGCAGCTGACATTATGAATAAAGGGATAGTAATGACTGGTGGGGGTTCCTTGCTCCATGGGTTAAACCATCTTATAAGTAAAGAGACGGGGCTTCCGGTCTACATTGCAGAAGAGCCTATAGCTTGTGTGGCCCTTGGAACGGGCAAAGCCCTAGCCAACTTTGACATCATCTCTAGAAACCAGAAATCGTTTAAAAATATCATGTAATTTTAAACCCTCCCGTTATTCGGGAGGGTTTTGTTAACGCTAAAGAATTATCCAAATTCGACAATTTGAAGTTCTGCTACGTGTTTGTGTTGCTTGGCATCTGCTAGGCAACTTCTATTGACTATACAATTCCGTCTATTGCTCGCAGGGCGTTCTGGGGCAGGAACAAGCCGTTTTCTGTCGAAACATATTATAATCTCGACTCTTTAGTAACATATGTCAAAGGAGGCATGTTGTGCATGCTGGGTAAAATGAAGACCATCAGGGTGCTAACCCTTGCGTTAATAGCAGTAATAATCTTGCTGCTCCAGGCTGGAAGTGCTTTAGCCTCATGGGGCAATGGTGTTATTATTATGTCGCATGCCGACTATTCAATAGTGACCACCTCCGAAATCACCTTGAGCGGCACCGTTAGTTCAAATTACAACTCCAGCCTAACTGTTAATAGTGAATACACGCCAATTAGTCCTGCGGGCACCTGGTCAAAGGTAATTAAGCTAGTCGAAGGCGATAATACCATTACGGTGCGGGCGATGGGAACCTCCGGTTCGGTTAGTAGTGAACTACACCTAGTTTCGACCTATGGTGCTCCATACATTACCATAGTTGAACCTACTACAAACCCAATTCATACCACTAAAAACAGTATTACGGTGAAAGCCAATGTTTATAACGGCGAGACTGATTATGTGCTACTAGACGGCGTGGAAATGACTCATACTGACAAAGCTGGTCTAGCTGGTTACAACGACATTAGTGCAGACATTAGTACGCTGCATCCAGGCACTAACAATATTACCTTTAAAGCGATCAAGGGGAGCAAGCTTGCTACTAAAACGATTACAGTAATATACGATGATGGTCCTGTGCTAACTATCGATGCACCAGTTAATGGTAGCGAGACTGGTACAACTTTGCTGCAAGTAAGTGTCAAAACGGCCAATGCGAGAAGGTTAGAGTTTTATTTAAATGGTCAACAGGACAAGTCCTGCACTATCTCGCTCCCACTATCATCGGCTGAAACTAACTATGACCAGACGTTAGGGCTAGCCCTACGTCCTGGAGAAAATGCGCTGGAGGTTCGTGCCCTTGATGGCGATGATACGATCGTAACCAGGAAGACAACCAGTAAGACAATTAGTGTCTTCTATAACCCTGTGTTGCCTGTAGTGTATGACCTCAATCTACCTTCCGTGGCCCAATCCTACATAGAAAACGTATATATTACCGGTAAGGTTAGACAAGCCTCGCTGATAGAGTTAAAAAACAGAGCTACCGGTCAGGTTCTGCAGTCTAATGATTTTGGCACTAGCTCGATCGCTAGCGAGCGTAGTTTTGCTTTTTCCGTTAAGTTGACGGCAGATGTGGTAAACCAGCTAAGTTTAGTTCCCTCCCAACCCGGCATTGCTGGTACAGCTGTGGATTTAGACATTACCTGGCAAAAGCAGCCTAGGGTTATCCTGGAACTTCCGACTAGCTTCGAAAGTTATGTTAACACTACAAAGTCAGTAGTAGTTCAAGACAATCAGGTGCTGATCAAGGGGCAGGTTGAAAACACTTCTACATTAACTCTGCAACAAAGAGGTCAAACTATTGCTAGTTTGGGAGCGGGTAATTTTGAAAGATGGGTACCTCTAGCTGCGGGAGTAAACGAACTAACCCTAGAGGCAAAGAATTCCTTCGGGAACACAGTCCAAATAAAACTCTTGGTGCCATATACCAGTGGCCCTCTACTAAATATCGTTTCACCGGCACTGCCGACAAACGGTGCTAGCCAAGAGTTGCGTGTTAACCAAAAGCTCAATAACATTATCGGTAATGTGGCCAGGACAAGTGGGCTAACTATTAAGGTTACCGGTCCTGATGGTAGCTCGGTTACTTATCAGCCTACTTATAACAGTCTGGGCAATTTCAATCAGGAGATTACCCTGTACCCAGGAAAAAATACTGTGGTGGTTACAGCTACAGACGGTCTCTCTAGTAGTACGAAAACACTCAATTATTTATATGACGATACTCCGGTCATTATTATCAAGGAACCCTTGGCTGGGGCTAAAATAACTGAAAACAAGATTAATATCAAAGGTAGGGTCTTAAACACTGACAGCAATAGTTTGTACATTGACGGAAATCAGGTGAGCTTTGATAGCCAAGGCAATTTCAGTTATGTGCTGCAAATTACCGACCCTGCTAAGACGCTGTTTGCAGTTTCCGCTAGTAATGGCGCTAGGCAAACCAATCTGGATGTGGGATACATCTATGATGCTAAACCTGAGGTTGTTTGTACCTCTCACAATGACCAACAAACAGTATATAGCAATGTAATTACCATAACTGGAAAAATTAAGGGAGTAAAAAAACCCTATGATAGCATAGTTGCCAAGATTAATAATATAGAAACAACCTTAAATTTCGAGGATGGTAGCTTTAGCAAAAAAATTACCCTAAAGAAGGGCATTAATACCGTTACCTTCAACGTAAATCTAACTGCCTCATCTTTAACTAAAACCGTTAAAATCAACTACTAAGACCTCCCCCGCGAAGTGTCGGCCATGTAACTGGCTCCCCCAGTTAATGCTGGCACAAA
>CAZKEO010000082.1:0-7275 GCA_964551785.1 uncultured Eubacteriales bacterium
CACCCAAGATTCCTTTGGCTTCCGCATCAGCAATGGCAATTTTTAAGCGCTGAACAGCCACTGGGTATTCCGCCCGCACATAGATATAGCCCTCGTCGGCGCCGATAGCATACCCGGCAATCATCATTCCTTCTAGCACCCGGTGCGGGTCACCTTCCATTACACTGCGGTCCATAAAGGCACCTGGATCACCTTCATCACCATTGCAGATTATGTATTTTTTGGTTCCGGCAGCCTGCCGGGCAAATAACCATTTGCGACCGGTAGGGAAGCCGCCGCCGCCCCGGCCTCGCAGACCGGAGTCCAAGACTTCCTGCAGAGTTTGCTCAGGATTCAGGTCAAAGAGCGCTTTGGCGATGGCTTGGTACCCATCACGGGCCAGATAATCATAAATGTTATTCGGAGAAATGCGGCCGCTGTTGCTTAAAACAACCCGATGCTGTTTTTTGTAGAAGGGAATTTCATCCTGGGTTGAAATGACTTCATTGGTTTGCGGTTCATGATACAGCAGTCTTTCCACCAGTTGGTTGTTGATTAAATGTTTTTCTACAATTTCCTGGACATCATCCTTGGTTACTTTACAGTACAGTACACCGCTTGGGTCAATCCGCACTAAGGGGCCAAGTTGACAAAACCCCTGACAACCGGTAGTGCTGATATCCACATCAGCGGGCTCGGCCTCGGGGGCTAATTCAAACGACACTTTTAATCCTTTTTCCTGACTAAGGGTTTTGAAAGCTTCTACTACATCCTGGGCACCGTTGGCCGAGCAACCTGTGGAGCATATTAGCACTCGAAGTTTTTTAGATTCCAGCATAGACTGTGCTTCCTTTTGATAGTTAAGTAAATCTTCCCGGCTTTTAAGCATGGCACTTACCCCCGTTTCCATCGGTGTCATTTTCCATTTCTCTGATTTTATCGATAATAATATTTACTGATTCGGGAGTCATTTGTCCGTATACAAGATGGTCGTTTACGGTAACCACAGGCGCAAAGCCACAAGCGCCAAGGCAGGCGACAGTTTCTACAGTAAACTGCATATCAGCTGTAGTTATCTGACCGGCCTTTAACCCCACTTTTTTCTCCAAGGCAAAACGAACAGGTTCAGACCCCCTAACGTGACAGGCAGTACCGTCACAAACACGGATTACATATTTCCCCTTGGGGAGAAGGGAAAATTGGGAATAAAAAGTTGCTACACCATATACCGCAGAGGGCGATATTTTCATGGCGGTAGCAATATAAGTTAGCACTTCTTCGGGTAGATAACGATATTCTTCTTGCACTTCCTGTAAAATGGGAATCAGGTGTGAAACCTGTCCCTGGTGTTTGGCGATAACCTCCTGCAGCCTCTCAAAATTTCTTTCAACTCTACTTTCCATACACGTACCCCCTCATAATTCGTCAATGTTTAACCTGTACTTTGGTCAATATGATGGACTAAAGATCCACAATCCTTTCGCTTTCTCCGCTCCAATGTTTTTAATGATTCCAGGTGTGTCAAAGACAAAGTAAGCTGCATCACCTTCCCTGAGTATGTATTTTTTATTGCCTACCGTTACCTCAATTTCACCGGACAGCAAAAATATAAAGTCTTCACTTTCGTGAGTAGAATACTTTCCGCTGCATTCAGCCTGTGGTTCCAATTCAAAGATCATTGGCTGCATATTTTTCTCACGAGTACCTAAAAAAGTAAGTAATTGTAGGTCCAAACCCTCGTTTTCTGTAACCAATGTTTTACGACCAGTTTTGCGCACGATGACCCATTCTTCAGGTAGGTCATCTTCAATCAGCAAGGTTATACTGGTATTTAAAGTCTGAGCAATAGTCTTTAAGGTAGAGAAAGAGGGAGATACTTTTTCTTGCTCTAGTTGGTAAACAAAGCTGGCCGATAGTCCTACCTTCTGCGCTAGTTCACGGACAGACAGTTTATTAATTTGTCGTAATTTTTTAATTCTCGAACCAAGACTCAAATTGGTGCACCTCACCTTATAATTTCATTTTTCTAAATTCCTTCTTGTGTAAATTGTATGCAATTACTGTACACATGTCAACTAATAATATAAACTTAAAATTAATTATTAAAAAAAATAATTAAATATTCACAAAAATAAATAAGTGGTTTATAATCAAAAGTGGGTGATATATTAAGTGATAATAGTGAGAGATGTCAAAAAATGTAAAGGAGGGGGGCCTCGGCTTATGAATTTCAGTGGATTATACGGGGAAGAGCTAGATAAGTTAGTTGTAAATTACCTCCAATCTAGGGACACTAAGGGTCTACTTCTCAGTGTTGTTGAGCTGTTTGGTTTTTTGCCGGAGGAAGTTCTGCAAGAGCTCGCTGAAAGATTAATGCTTTCTAATGAGGAGCTTTTTGCCCTGGCTGCGACTATGGATTTGTCAACTACCGGTCATAGAGGAAAACATTTAATCAGTATTTGCAGTGGTACTTCCTGTTATGTGAAAAGCTCTAATCAATTACTTAAATGCTTAACAACTGAGTTGGGTATTACTCCCGGGGAGACAACTCAGGATGGGTTATTTACCCTAGAAATCGTCCATTGCTTGGGTGCTTGCGGTTTTGGTCCGAACATGATGATTGGTGGGCTGGTGTATACAGACATTAATCCGGAAAAAATTAGTAGAATAATTAATAAGTATCGGTTAGGAACTAGTTAACCTTTGCCCAGGGGGAGTGTGTTATGGAATACCGCATGGAAAAAGATCTCTTAGGGGAACTGCAGGTTCCTAAGGAGGCCTATTATGGGATTCACACGGTTAGGGCTGCAGCAAATTTCCCGGTTTCCGACATAAAAGCGCAGCCTACTATAATCCGGGCGCTGGCTCAGGTTAAGCAGGCAGCTGCCTTAGCCAATATGGAAGCAAATATACTGGATATGACTGTGGGCAAAGCAGTTGCCCGTGCTGCCGCAGAGGTAGCCGCCGGTGGTTTTAGCGAGCAATTTATAGTAGATGCTTTTCAGGGAGGAGCGGGCACCTCCACTAATATGAATGTGAATGAAGTAATTGCCAACCGGGCCTTAGAGATTATGGGGGGTAAGAAGGGGGATTATCAGCAGATTAACCCTTTGCAACACGTGAACCTCTCCCAATCAACCAATGATGCTTATCCTACTGCAGTTCGGATTGCCGCCATTGGAATGGTGTTGACACTCAGTAATTCCCTCGCCGGACTCCAGTCCGCCCTTCAGGATAAAGAGGCTGAATTTGCGGGAATTCTGAAAGTAGGTCGTACCGAACTGCAAGACGCAGTGCCTATCACCCTTGGCCAGGAATTTGGTGCTTATGCTGAGGCCATAGCCAGGGATCGTTGGCGGCTCTACAAGGTGGAAGAGAGATTGCGTCAAGTTAATTTAGGGGGCACGGCAGTCGGCACTGGTCTGAATGCGGACTTGAACTACATATCTATCGTCATTGAAGAATTACGGAACATCACTGGCTATGGGCTGGCCAGGTCGGAAAATACTGTTGACCTGACGCAAAACGCCGATGTTTTTGTGGAGGTTTCTGGACTGTTAAAAGCGGCAGCGGTTAATCTGGCTAAAATAGCCGGTGATTTAAGACTGCTTTCCTCGGGTCCCAGAGGTGGCCTGGCGGAAATCCGATTGCCGGAGGTGCAGCAGGGATCCTCCATTATGCCTGGCAAAGTAAACCCGGTAATTCCGGAAATGGTTACTCAGCTCGCTTATCAGGTGATGGGTAATGATCAGGTAATCGCTATGGCTGCAGCAGCAGGACAACTGGAATTAAACGCTTTTTTGCCCCTAATCGCCCACAATCTGCTGCAGTCCTTACAGCTGCTAAACAATGGGGTGAATATCTTCAAAGAACAATGTATCCAGGGCATTGTAGCTGATGAAGTCAGATGCCGGCGTTGGTTAGAAGAAGGTTACAGCTTTATCACTGCTTTGGCTCCTCAGCTTGGCTACGACCTAGCTGGCGAGTTGGTTAAAAAGGCAGACCAGGAAGGTAAAAGTCTAAGCAATGTACTTCTGGAGGCTGGTCTGTATACTGCCGGACAATTGGCTGAGTTGTTCACACCTGGCCGATTGACTAGGCCTGGTCTGGTACCTTCTCTGGTGAGGAAAACTAAGCAATAGGCAAAGGATGATTAATATGAGTGCTGGAAACATTAACGAAACGCCACGGGGCAGCAGGCTGCATATCGCCATCTTCGGCAGGCGTAACGCTGGAAAGTCAAGTTTGATCAACGCCTTGACTAACCAGGATATGGCCATTGTTTCTGATGTGCCTGGTACAACTACAGACCCGGTTTATAAGGCGATGGAGCTCCTGCCGGTGGGTCCTGTGGTGTTAATTGACACAGCAGGAATCGATGACGTGGGAGAGCTTGGGCGGTTAAGAATAGAGAAAACAAAGGGTGTGCTGAAAAAAACGGATTTAATGGTCTTGGTTATTGATCCAGGACTGGAGCCAGAACCCAAGCTGGAGGCTGGATTGAAACCGGAACCTGGTAAAGCTTCCCTTGAGCAAGTGCTGGCTAATGAAGTAAGCTTGATTGAACAGGCTCGGGAACTAGGTGTGCCTATCGTGGGAGTATTGAACAAGGTAGACCTGAATCCTACACTCTCTACTGAGGAATTGCAGGAAAAGCTGGGAATCAGTGTGGTTGCCGTGAGTACATATACAGGGCAGGGAATTAAGCTTCTAAAGGAAGAGCTAATTAAGTCGGCACCCCAGGAATGGGCTGCACCAACGATTATCGGTGATTTGATTAACCCGGGAGATCTGGTTGTGCTGGTTGTCCCCATTGACTTGGCTGCTCCTAAGGGCAGGTTAATTCTACCCCAGGTCCAGACCATCCGGGACATTCTGGATAATGATGCCTGTGCTATTGTGGTGAAGGAGCGGGAATTAAAAAAGGCCCTTAGTGACCTGAATAGGAAGCCAAAATTAGTTGTGACAGATTCCCAAGTGTTTCTGAAAGCAGATGCTGATACACCAAGGGATATTTTGCTTACATCTTTCTCCATTCTATTTGCCCGGTACAAGGGCAATCTGGAAACCTTGGTTTCTGGTGCTTTAGCTGTAGAAAACTTAAACCCCGGAGACCGGGTCTTAATCGCAGAAGCCTGTACTCATCACCGGATGGCTGATGATATCGGTCAGGTGAAAATCCCCCGCTGGTTACGTCAGAAGGTCGGAGGGGAACTGCAATTCGATTGGTCCAGCGGCTTGGAACTGCCCGAGAACTTGGGACAATACAAACTGATTGTGCACTGCGGTGCTTGTATGATCAACAGGAAAGAAATGCTGCACAGAATCAGGCAGGCCACAGCAGTCGGAGTACCCATTGTCAACTACGGCGTACTGATTGGTTACCTGCAAGGTGTGCTAAAACGGGTGCTTTCGCCATTTCCCACAGCTTTGAAACTGCTTGAGCACAGTGCTAAAGGATAAAACAGGCCATACTTTCGCTACTGTATTAACGAAATGGGAGGCAGATGATAGTTTTTGCTTAAAGAATTAATAAATAAGTTATTTAAAAATAACTCATTAACCGGGGACGAACTAATTGGAATTATTGAAAATATCGACGAAGACTCAAGGAAATATTTAATCGAAAAGGCCAGTGAAACCAGATATAAGTATTATGCCAATAAGGTATTTTTGCGAGGTCTGATTGAATTTACCAATTACTGCAAGAATAACTGCTATTATTGCGGAATTAGAAGAGACAATAAAAATGCGGAAAGATACAGGTTATCTGCTGAGGAAATAATGGACTGTTGTAAAATGGGCTATAATCTTGGTTATCGGACTTTTGTCCTGCAGGGGGGAGAAGATAATGATTACTCAGATGACAAAATTGTGGAGATAATCAGGATGATAAAAACCGCATACCCAGCTTGCGCCATTACATTGTCAATTGGCGAAAAATCCCCGGAATCCTACAAAAAATATTATACTGCGGGTGCAGACAGGTATTTGCTTCGGCACGAAACCGCAACAGATGAACACTATGGTCGGCTTCATCCCGAAGCATTAAGTCTTTCAACTAGAAAACAATGTCTTTTTGAATTAAAAGCAATAGGTTATCAGGTTGGAGCAGGGTATATGGTTGGGTCACCCTATCAGACAGCGGAAAATCTAGCGACTGACTTATTGTTTCTGGTAGAACTGCAGCCACAGATGGTTGGGATCGGACCTTTTATCCCCCATAAAGATACTCTGTTTAAAGATGAGGAGCCAGGCAGTATGAACCTCACAATTTTAATGATCGCCCTAACAAGGCTTTTGCTTCCGAAAGCTCTTATCCCTGCGACTACTGCTCTTGGAACAATCCATCCCCAGGGTAGAGAAATGGGCTTAAGGGCAGGTGCTAATGTGGTGATGCCGAATCTATCACCTACAAATGTTAGGCAAAAATACTCACTCTATGACAATAAAATATGTACTGGTGACGAAGCTGCCGAATGTCGAAGTTGTATTGAAAAAAGAGTTGAAGGCGCTGGGTTTGTGATAGATTCGTCAAGAGGAGACCACATAGATTGGAAGAGTAAACCAAATTAAGAGAGTAAAACTCATTATACGAGGAGTGAGCTATATGACAGCTTCCAAAGCGGATTTCATTCAGGATGATTATATCTTGGGCCTACTCGACAGAGCTAATGGGGCACCGGCGGAAAAAGTGGAGCAAATTATTGCTAAGGCAGCTCTGTCAAATGGTCTTAGCCCAGAAGAAGTGGCTGTTTTACTTCAGGTAGATAATCAGGTACAGCTGGAAAAAATCTATCATACTGCTAACCAAATCAAGGAAAATATTTACGGTCAGCGACTGGTGTTTTTTGCCCCGCTGTACATCAGCGACTACTGTGTGAACAACTGTAGTTACTGTGGGTATCGACGGGATAATGAATTTAGCCGTCGCAAGCTAACCATGGAGGAGATCAAGGAAGAGGTTCAGGCACTAGAGGATATGGGACATAAACGGTTGGCCTTGGAATGTGGTGAAGACCCGAAAAATTGTACCATTGATTATGTGATAGAAGCCATCGAAACCATCTACTCGATTAAAGCTAAGAACGGGAGTATCAGGAGAATTAATGTCAACATAGCTGCCACTACAGTGGAGAATTACAGACGATTAAAGGAAGCTGAAATTGGTACCTATGTCCTATTTCAGGAAACCTATCATCGCTTAACATATCAGGCTACTCATCCCGCCGGACCGAAAACTGATTATGACTGGCATACCTGTGCCATGGATCGAGCTATGGAGGGTGGAATAGA
>CAZKEO010000083.1:0-7241 GCA_964551785.1 uncultured Eubacteriales bacterium
AAAAATGCTCAGGATTTACTGAAAATTGTTAAGCAAGCATTCCTAATCGCTTCTACCGGCAGGCCTGGACCTGTCCTAGTCGATATTCCGAAAGATATCTTGGAAACAGAGATTACTTATAACAACCCGGAAGATGTCCGTCCCCAGGGTTACAAGCCTACCTTTAAAGGTAATGCTAAACAAATTATCCAGGCCGCCAAAGCTATTTTAAGTGCTGAGCGACCAGTAATTTTTGCAGGTGGGGGGATTATTACTTCTGATGCCACTAATGAGCTCCTTGCTTTAGCAGAAACCATTCAGGCTCCGGTGGTTAATACCCTGATGGGGATTGGCTCTTTCCCGCGTTCCCATGACCTTTCCTTAGGCATGCTTGGTTTACATGGTTCGAAGTATGCCAACAGAGCAGTGACCGAGTGTGATTTGCTGATAGGACTGGGCGTGCGCTTTGATGACCGAGTAACTGGTAAGGTTAGTGGCTTTGCCCCGAATGCTAAGATCATTCATGTCGATATAGATCCTGCTGAATTAGGTAAAAATGTCCGCTTTGATATTCCGATCGTGGGTGATGTCAAGGTAATCCTACAAGAACTATTTAAGCACCTGACCAAAGTTCAACATGAGGCGTGGCTGGCGCGAGTAAATCAACTTAAAGAAATGTATCCTTTAGAACAAGTGCCGGAAAAATGCTGCAACATGTCAGAATTACACTCCTGGCAAGTGATCCAAAAAATACAGGAACTGACTAAAGGTGAGGCGATTGTTACAACTGATGTAGGTCAGCACCAGATGTGGGCAGCCCAATATTATTTAGCAAAGCGCCCCCGAACCTTTATCTCCTCAGGGGGGTTAGGAACAATGGGTTATGGTTTTCCGGCAGCAGTTGGAGCCCAACTAGGTTGTCCAGACCAGATGGTGGTCTGTATTACAGGGGATGGTAGCTTCCAGATGTCGATGCAGGAATTTGGAACAGCAGTAGAACAAAAACTGCCGATTAAGATTATCGTGCTCAATAACTACCAATTAGGCATGGTGCGTCAACTCCAGGAATTTTATTGTAACGAACGCTATTTTGCGGTTGATTACAGTGGTCAACCTGATTTTGCCATGTTTGCCCGTTGTTACGGAGCCTCTGGGTATAAAATTACCACCCAAGCGGAACTGGAACCTATTTTAACAGAAGCTTTGAACACTCCTGGGCCGGTAATTGTGGAATGTATCGTTTGTGGTCGTGAAAATATTTACCCGATGGTTTTGGGCGGGAAAAGTATTGACGAGGCCATTGTTAGAAAACCCGGGAGGGAGAAAAATGAGTAAGCGGATTTATTTTTTCGATACCACTCTACGGGATGGAGAACAATCTCCAGGTGTAAGTCTTAACATCAAGGAAAAATTAGAAATCGCCCGCCAGTTAAGCAAATTGGGGGTTGACGTCATTGAGGCCGGTTTTCCAATTGCCTCCCCAGGGGATTTTGCTGCCGTACAGGCCATTGCACGAGAAATTAAAGGTAGTGCCATAGCAGGCTTATGCAGGGCAGGACAACTTGATATTGATCGGGCTTGGGAAGCCATCAAGGAAGCCGATCAGCCTCGGATTCATACCTTTATTGCTACTTCCGATATCCACCTGAAACATAAATTGCAGAAGAGCAGGGAAGAAGTGCTGGAAAAGGCTTTCTGGGCCGTCAAGTATGCTAAGCAGTTTACTGCAGACGTGGAGTTTTCGGCTGAAGATTCCTTCCGCAGTGATATGGATTACCTCTGTCAAGTGGTGGAAGCGGTCATTAACGCGGGAGCTACTACAGTTAATCTACCCGATACGGTAGGTTACGCTACTCCTGAAGAATTTGGCCAATTCATTGCCGAAGTGCGGTCACGAGTCCCCAATATCGATAAAACCATTATTAGTGTCCACTGTCATAATGATTTGGGTTTGGCAGTTGCCAATTCTTTAGCAGCGATCCGTAATGGAGCCCAACAAGTGGAATGTACCATTAATGGAATTGGAGAGCGGGCTGGCAATGCCGCCTTGGAAGAAATCGTAATGGGTCTTTATACCCGGCAAAGCTACTTCCAAAAAGAGGTCAATATCAACTATGGGGAAATCTTTCATACCAGTCGCTTAGTAAGTAGCTTAACTGGCATGAAGGTTCAAGCCAATAAAGCAGTAGTGGGTAAAAACGCTTTTGCCCATGAATCTGGGATTCACCAAGATGGGGTACTTAAAGAGCGTACGACCTACGAAATTATGAATCCAAAGTTAATTGGCATTTACCAAGATAATATTGTCTTAGGTAAACACTCGGGAAGGCATGCCTTCAAAGATCGGCTAATTCAGCTAGGCTACCAACTAGACGATCAGCAGCTTGATTCTGCCTTTAAACGCTTTAAAGACTTGGCAGACCGGAAAAAGGAGCTCGGGGATGAAGACCTCAGGGTCATTGTCGAAGGAGAAATGCTCCGTATCCGAGAAACTTATGTCTTAGAATATTTCCATATTTCCAGCGGGAGTAATGTCCTACCTACAGGCACAGTGCGTATCCGCAAAGATGATGAGGCTTTTGAAGAAGCTGCCTGTGGAGATGGTCCGGTAGATGCAATCTATAAGGCTATCGAGAAAATCACTGGCTGGCAGGCAACGCTGGTCAATTATGCGATTAATGCTGTCACCGGCGGTGAGGATGCGCTAGGTGAAGTAGTCATTACGATTAAGGACAAACAAGGTAATACTTTTGTAGGTCGTAGCGCAAGCACCGATGTTTTAGAAGCTAGTGCTAGAGCCTACATCGACGCCGGAAATAAGCTAGAATACGAAGCTATCCAAGGGCACAGCAACAACCAGGAGCGCGAGGGTGTCTAATTCAATTAAGTGATATATAAATTCAAACGAGGTGACTAACCAATGGCAATGACCATTACAGAAAAAATCCTTGCCGCCCATGCTGGCAAGGATCGGATTGACCCAGGTGAATTAATTAACTGTCAAGTTGACTTGGTTTTAGGTAATGATATTACCACTCCTGTGGCGATCAAGGAATTTGAGAAAATTGGAGTGCCCAATGTCTTTGATAAGGAGCGGATAGCGCTTGTACCTGACCACTTTACGCCTAACAAAGACATCAAATCTGCGGAACAAGCAAAAATGCTCCGGGAGTTTGCCCGTAAGCATGAAATTACTAACTATTTTGAAGTCGGTAAAATGGGAATTGAACATTGTCTGCTCCCTGAACAAGGCCTAGTAGGACCTGGGGATGTAGTTATCGGAGCTGACTCCCATACCTGTACCTATGGAGCACTTGGGGCCTTCTCAACTGGAGTTGGTTCTACTGACATGGCTGCCGGAATGGCTTCCGGAGAGGTCTGGTTTCGGGTTCCGGAATCCATCAAGTTCGTCTATACTGGCCAGTTGAACAAGTGGGTGGGTGGCAAAGACTTAATCCTGCACACCATTGGTGATATCGGGGTTGATGGTGCACTCTACCAGGCGATGGAATTTACCGGTGACGCGATTCGCAACCTTTCCATGGATGGACGTTTCACCATGGCTAATATGGCAATCGAAGCTGGTGGCAAGAATGGGATTATTGCCCCTGACCAGATTACCGCTCAATATGTAGAAGGTCGCACCAAGAGACCTTACAAGTTCTATCAGAGTGATGACGATGCCAAGTATACTAAGGTGATTGAATATGATTGCTCCCAGATTGAACCAACAGTTGCCTTCCCGCACTTGCCGGAAAATACTCGCCCTATCAGCGAAGTTGGCACTGTCGAACTTGATCAGGTAGTGGTCGGGTCCTGTACTAACGGACGGATTGAAGACCTTCGGGAAGCAGCCCAAGTTATGATGGGCAAGCAGGTTCACAAGAATTTACGGATGATCGTTATTCCTGGTACCCAGGAAATCTTTAAGCAGGCCATGCATGAAGGCCTCTTTGACATCTTTGTAGATGCTGGTGCTGCTGTCAGCACACCTACCTGTGGTCCTTGTCTGGGTGGTCATATGGGTATTTTGGCTAAGGGTGAGCGAGCTCTCGCCACCACTAACCGTAACTTTGTAGGCCGGATGGGTTCACCAGAGAGTGAAGTTTATCTTTCTGGCCCAGCAGTAGCTGCAGCTTCGGCAATTTTAGGCCGTATTGGCAGTCCTGAGGAGGTAAAATAGGATGGAATATCAAGGTAAGACATGGAAATTCGGTGACGACATCGATACAGATGCAATTATCCCAGCCCGTTATCTAAATACCTCTGACCCTGCAGAACTTGCCAAGCACGTTATGGAAGATGCTGATGCTGAATTCCCGAATAAGATCAGTACTGGAGACATTATTATTGGTGGCAAGAACTTTGGCTGTGGTAGTTCTCGTGAACATGCCCCCATCGCTATTCAAGCAGCTGGCATCTCCTGTGTGATTGCAAAATCCTTTGCCAGGATTTTCTATCGAAATGCTTTTAACATCGGCCTGCCGATTTTTGAATCAGCAGAAGGTGCAGCAAGCATTGCAGAGGGTGACGATATTAAGGTTGATGTGAATACTGGAATTATCTATAACCTGACCAAAGGTGAGCAATATCAGGCTACGGCCTTCCCAGCCTTTATGCAAGAACTGATTAATGCTGGGGGACTAGTCAATTTCGTCAGGGAAAGGGTGAAATAAATTGTATAAAATCGCAGTATTGCCAGGAGACGGTATTGGTGTAGAAATCGTCCCCGAGGCGGTCAAAGTACTCAACTTAATTGGACAATTATTTGGACATGAATTTAGCTTCACCGAGGGATTAATTGGCGGGGCTGCTATCGATGCAGTCGGCCAACCACTTCCTGTAGAAACTGTCCAGCTCTGTCAGGCTAGTGATGCGGTGCTACTGGGTGCGGTGGGTGGCCCTAAATGGGATACCCTGCCAGTTCAAATGAGACCAGAAGGTGCAGCTCTTTTAGGTCTGCGGAAAGCGTTAGGGCTTTATGCTAACCTAAGACCAGCTATTATGTATCAAGCCTTAGCTAATGCTTCTACCTTAAAGCCGGAAGTTATTGAAGGCATTGACCTTTTAATGGTTCGCGAACTTACTGGCGGTTTGTACTTCGGTAAAAAATATCGGGAAGAAACTGCCGACCAGGGTCAAAAAGCGGTTGATACGCTAGAATATACTGTAGTAGAAATTGAGCGGATTGTACGGCTTGGTTTTGAGCTCGCCCAATTACGCCGGAAACAGTTATGCTCAGTAGATAAGGCTAACGTGCTGGAATCCAGCCGTCTGTGGCGGGAGACAGCTACCCGGATTGCCCAGGACTATCCTGATGTCGAACTGACCCATATGTATGTAGATAACTGTGCGATGCAATTAGTACGTTGGCCAAAGCAGTTTGACGTGGTCGTAACTGAGAATATGTTTGGTGATATTCTCTCTGACCAGGCTTCCATGCTCAGCGGTTCTATTGGGATGTTACCATCAGCCAGTATCGGCGGCAAAGTCGCCCTGTACGAACCAAGCCATGGTTCTGCTCCTGATATTGCCGGACAAAAGAAAGCTAATCCACTAGCGACTATTCTTTCAGTGGCAATGATGCTTCGATACTCCTTTAAGTTGAGTAAAGAGGCCCAAGTTATTGAAGAGGCAGCCATCCGGGTCTTAGATGCCGGTTACCGGACCTTAGATATTATGGAAACCGGTAAGACCTTAGTCAATACCGAAGAGATGGGTGACCTGGTCTGTAAGGAAATCCAAGCAGCTATGTAATTTTGACGAATAAGGTGTAGGGGGAGGTGAGACCGGTGACCCAGATCAAATTTTATGATACCACCCTCCGTGATGGTGCCCAAGGTGAAGGAATTTCCTTCTCAGCGGAAGATAAAATCAAGGTGGCTCTACGTTTAGATCAGTTGGGTGTGCATTATATCGAAGGCGGTTGGCCGGGCTCCAATCCTAAGGATTTGGAATTTTTCCAGCGCATTCAGGAATATCAGCTCAACAGTGCCAAGATTAGTGCCTTTGGCAGTACCAGAAGGCCGGGAATTACCGTAAAGGAAGACAATAACCTCCAAGCGCTCTTAGATTCCGGAGCACCAGTCTGTACGCTGGTCGGTAAAACCTGGGACTTCCATGTTTTGAAGGCACTGCAAACCACGTTAGCAGAAAATCTACTAATGATTAATGAATCGGTGGCCTATTTGTGTGCGCAAGGCCGGGAAGTTTTTTATGATGCTGAGCATTTCTTTGATGGCTATAAGGCTAACCCAAATTATGCTCTGGAAACCTTAAAAGCTGCCCAAAATGGTGGAGCAACTACTTTAGTACTATGTGATACTAATGGAGGCAGCCTCCCTTGGGAAATTGCTGAGATTATCGCTGAAATTAAACTGCAGTTGAGTGTACCCTTAGGTATTCATGTCCATAACGATGGCGACTTAGCTGTGGCCAATACGCTGATTGCGGTCCAAGCCGGGGTGACCCAGGTCCAAGGCACCATCAATGGTTTCGGGGAACGTTGTGGTAATGCTAATCTCTGCTCCATCATCCCCAATCTGATCTTAAAGATGGGATATGAAGGGATTGCGCGAGAGGCTTTGTTGAGCTTGACCGAGCTTTCACGTTATGTTAGTGAGTTGACTAATGTCCATCCACTTTCTCAGCAGCCCTTTGTTGGTAAGAGTGCTTTTGCCCATAAAGGTGGGATTCATGTTAATGCCATCTTGAAAAACCCTGCTACTTATGAAAATATGCAACCTGAGCTAGTCGGAAACCAGCGCAGGGTGCTGGTTTCCGAGTTATCAGGAGTCAGCAACCTGGTATATAAGGCAGAGGAATTAGGATTTGATATTAACCATACTAATCCAGAAACCCGCAAGATTTTGGATGAAATCAAAGAGTTAGAGTATCAAGGTTATCAGTTTGAAGGTGCTGAGGGTTCTTTTGAACTGTTAATGCGCCGGGCCTTTGATGATTACCAGCAGCCTTTTCGATTAGAAGCCTTTCGGGTTACCAACGAAAAACGGGAAGGTAATGGAGAGTTGTGCGAGGTAGTGATTAAGCTCCGGGTGGGTGATGAGGTCGTCCATACGGCAGCTGAAGGTAATGGACCTGTCAACGCCTTAGATAATGCCCTGCGGAAAGCTTTAGAAGGAATCTATCCAGAGGTCAATCAGATGCATCTCTCCGACTATAAAGTGCGGGTACTGCAAGAAAAAGATGGTACCTCAGCCCGGGTCCGAGTACTAATTGAGACTAGTGACGGCCAAAATTCT
>CAZKEO010000084.1:0-7236 GCA_964551785.1 uncultured Eubacteriales bacterium
GAGTTTGAAAGGGAAATAATACAAAACTCAGAGCTATCTGGTCGACAGATTGATAATGATCTCGAAGAAATGGTTCGCAATAATCCTGAACGAGTAGCAGAGCTTACCCGGAAGATGGGTCTGGAATAAACCGGGGATGAGCGGGGGGATAGAGTATGCTAGCCAAGCAGGAAAAGCTTCATGTTGATGCTTTATGGGTTCAGTATAAGGAAAAGCAAGATTTACAAGCTAGGGAATCCTTGATTTTAGCCTACGCATCACTGGTAAAGTATGTTGCTGGTAGACTTGCTATCGGCTTACCGGCTAGCGTCCAAAAAGATGACCTAATTAGTTATGGAATTTTTGGCTTGATGGACGCCCTGGAACGTTTTGATTATCAACGGGGAATTAAATTTGAAACATACGCAATTTCTAGGATTAGGGGATCGATATGGGATGGTTTACGGGCAATGGACTGGGTTCCCTATTCAGTCCGCCAGAAAGCTAAGGAAGTTGAACAAGTCTATGCTTCACTTGAAGCACAATTAGGAAGATCAGCTACGGACGAAGAAGTATGTCAAGTAATGAGTTTATCTCCAACCCAGTTTCAAAAATTAATCACGGAAACAAGTTCCACAAGTCTGTTGTCCCTAGATGAACAATTAGGTGGGGAAGGCGGGGAACATGAAGGCTTAAAGTTAATGGACCTAATTCAAGATCATCAAGCCGAAGACCCCAACACGGTAGCAGAATTTGAGGAAATTAAAGCGATACTGACTGAGACCATTGAAAAATTGCCAGAAAGAGAAAGACTAGTCATAGCCCTTTATTATTATGAAGGTCTTACCTTGAAGGAAATTGGCCAAGTATTAGGAGTAACCGAGTCGCGAATCTCGCAAATGCATTCAAAAGCAATTCTTAGACTACGAGGCCGACTTTCCAGAGCTAAGAAGAAAATTTTTTAAGCTTAGCAGAATAATATAGGGGGTCAACATATGAGCGATGAAAAATTAACTGCAGATGGAACAACCAACAAAGTAGTGACTGACATCGATCCAAAACAAACATTAGGTGACTTGGTCCAAGATGTCCTAGATGCAGTGGACGATTTAGATGGAATTCGTGTTTTGGAATACCAAACAGATGGTGTTTATCTGACAGTTTTACCTCCTAAAGGCACAGGAAAGATAATTACAGCAGAAGAGATTATTGCTGAACTTCAAGAACATCAGATTCAGAGTTATTTTGAAGATATAATTCTTCAAGCAGTCACAGCTATGCAGGGAGAGCCTGTCAAAATTGCAGAAGCTAGTAACATTAAACCTGTGGCTGGTATGGTAATGGCTAGGATTAGCCAAGATGGAATGGAAGCCTTTTTAAGGATTAGTCCCCCGAAGCATGGAGGAGAACCAGTATCACTTGAGCAAGCAATAAATGCTTTGAAAGCCCAAGGAGTGGTTTTTGGTTTAGATCAGGAGCGAGTGCAACGGGCGGTAGATTTAGGTAATACCGGAGAAGAAGTTCCGGTAGCTTTTGGTGTACCGGTCGAAATGGGAAAAGATGCTGAGTTACATTATCATTATGAAACGAGTGGGATTAAAATCCAACCAAAAGAGTTATCTGATGGGCGGGTAGATTTTTATAATCTAAACTTGATTCAAAATGTAGTTAATGGCCAAGTGTTAATAACCAAAACTCCGTTAACCACTGGAATAGAAGGTACTACGGTAACTGGTAAAGCAATTCCGACTAAACCAGGGAAAGACGCCAGCATTAAAGCAGGCAAAAACACGGAACTAATTGATAATAATTGCACTCTGATTTCAACTGATAGTGGACATATCGTCAACCAAGGAGGGAAAATTAGCATCTTACCTGTTTATGAAGTACCAGGTGATGTCGATTTTTCGACTGGTAATGTTGATTTTGTTGGGAATGTAGTCATTAAGGGTAACATCACGGAAGGCTTTCTTGTTAAGGCCCAAGGAGATGTAGAGGTGCGAGGTAGTATTGCTGGTGGATCGGTCATGGCTAGTGGTCACCTCCAGGTTAAAAACGGTATCCAAGGTGTAGGAAAAGGGATTGTCCAATGCGGTGGTAATGTCTTTACTAAATTTATCGAGAACGCCAAAGTATCAGCTGATGGTGATATAATTGTAGGTGAAGCCATTATGCACAGTTATCTTAATGCTAAAGGTACTGTGATGGTAGGTGGACGCAAGGGTGTCTTGGTTGGTGGTATTACTAGAGCAGGAGGAGAAATTACCGCCAAAATAGTAGGCTCGAACCTATCCACCAATACAGAACTGGAATCCGGGGTGAACCCAGAACTTCGTGAAAAATATATTACAGCCTCGGCCAGTTTTGAAGAAGCGAAGCAAAACTTGGATAAAACTCAAAAGGCCTTTGTATTGTTAAAAACCATGGAAAGTAATTTGGGAGAACTACCCACAGACAAAAAAGCAATGTTAGTAAAAGTTAGTAGAGCCCAATTTCAAATGATGGCTCTGGTTCAAACTCTCCAAGAACAGGTCAAGGAGTTGGCAGAGGAGTTGGAAATTAATAATCGCGGGAAAATCAACATTTCCGGGATTGTGCACCCAGGTGTGAAAATTATCATTGGCCCGTCAGTCTACAATGTAGGGGATAGTCTCCAATTTGCCAGTTTTGTTAGGGAACAAGGAGAGATAAAAATCGTACCACTAAAGTAAAAGAACTATGTAGTTAAGAACTGTGTTAATTGCTGCCGACATAATCCGGCAGTGCACAGAAAAGAGGTGCAGGGATTATGACTGTACGCCCCATTGATATGCAAACCATGCTACCCCGCGTCCCTGAAGTTAGCAGAACTCAACAAATCCAGAATCAGCAGGAGCAGAATCAGGCGCAACAGTTTTCGGCAGAATTAAATAAACAAACAAAACAAGCTCAGCAACAGGTTCAACACTCTAAAGAAGCAACCGGAAGCAAAGTAGGTAAGGAAAAACAAAATTCGGCAAACAATCAAGATGATGAGAAAAAAGAGCGAAACCATCATCAAGAAGAAACTGCTGAAAAGGATACGAGTGCTAAGGATCCTAGATTGGGAAACCGGTTGGATATTAAAGCATAAAGGTTGTGAAATACAGTGGAATGGTACTTAATTTCCCTAGGGATTTTATGCCTAGGTGCAGGTTTTATCATGGAGCACCCAGTGTTCAAGGCGAAAATCACCAACCCTTGGGTAGCCAAACAATGGATTCAGGAAGAAAACAGAGTTAAACAAGCCAGACAACAAGTAGAAAAGGCAAGAGAGGATGTAGCTGTACTCTTAGAAGAGTTAGACCATGCTTCAGAAAAGGTTGTCGAACTGATGACCTCTTGGGCTCAAAAAGCTCAAGAGGAACCATATACACAGCAGCAAGTTCAAGCGGAAGAAGTGATTGTTTCCAAGCAAGCTATACCTAATGTTGTGGCAACACCCATAAAACCACGTAAAAAGGCTTCATCCCCAAATAATGATAAATCAAAAGAGGAAGCCAAAGATAAGTACCAGACAGTTTTCAACTTAGCAGAAAGAGGCTTAAGTATTGATGATATTGCCCAGATTGCCAAAATAGGTAAAGGTGAAGTCCAACTGCTCCTAGAATTAAAAAACAGAGGTGAATAGCTGTGTCTTATATTTTCAATAGCAGCTTTTTGAGAGGACTGGGGATCGGTTTGATTATCTCCGGTCTTGTCTTTGCGATAACAACAGCGCCCCAAGGTGCCACACCAGATAGCCAGCAGACTAAACAAACCACACCTAAGAGTGAGGTTGAATCCCAGCCATCAAAGCCAGCTCTGAATGAGACTACGAACAAAACTCTTGATCAAACTAAGAATCAACCCCAGCATCAAACCGAAACTGACACCACGAACCAGGCACAGCAACAAATTAGCCCCGAACCTAAAACAGCGACTACACCTCCCCAAACAGTGGCTACAACGCCTACAGCTGTAACCTTCATAGTTCCCAGCGGGAGCGACTCCACTCGGATAGCTGAACTGTTAGCAAAGGCAGGCTTAGTCAAAGATAAAATAAAATTCTTGGATGTGGCTGATAATATGAAGGCAGCCCGCCGATTTAAAGCAGGTACTTTTACCATCCCAACAGGTGCCAGTGAAGTAGATATCATTCTAATTTTAACTAAATAGCAAAAACAATTAAAAACTTGCATACAGTCCATAATTATGCTAAAATACTCAATGGTGTAAAATACACACGCAGATTGATTCTAGTAGCGGTGCCTTGACTCAAGGCTCTACTGGAAAAAGAGAACTGCGGCGGAAAAAAACTAAAGGAGGTGGAGATTTTGGCAGTAATTTCAATGAAGCAACTGCTAGAAGCAGGTGTTCACTTTGGACACCAGACCAGAAGATGGAATCCTAAAATGAAGGAGTACATCTTCACAGACCGTAATGGTATCTACATTATCGACCTACAAAAGACAGTGAAAAAGGTGGAAGAAGCCTACAATTTCCTGAGACAGTTAGGAAAAGAAGGCAAAAGCGTGTTATTTGTAGGGACCAAAAAGCAAGCTCAGGAAGCAGTCAAGGAAGAAGCAGTTAAATGTGAGCAGTTTTTTGTCAACCAGCGTTGGTTAGGTGGAATGTTAACTAACTTCCAAACGATCCGCAGACGGATTGACAGACTACGTGTCCTTGAAAAAATGGAAGCAGATGGCGTTTTTTCAGTCCTACCTAAAAAGGAAGTAGCTGAACTTAATAAAGAAAAAGATCGCTTGGAAAAGTTTTTAGGTGGCATCAAAGACATGAAAAGCCTTCCTGGCGCCCTTTTTATCGTAGATCCTAGGAAAGAAAGAATTGCAGTAGCCGAAGCAAGACGTTTAGGGATACCTGTGGTAGCAATAGTTGATACCAACTGCGACCCTGATGAAATCGACTATGTAATTCCTGGCAATGATGATGCCATCAGAGCAGTTAAACTCTTAACTGGTAAAATGGCAGATGCCGTTGTAGAGGGAAAACAAGCAGAACCAGTAGCTGAGTAATTTAGAGTAGGGGTAGCCCACATGGGTATTTGATACCAGTACGGGTACCCCTACTTCCTTAATACATATGATAAACCATACAAATATGAGGAGGTTATTTTTGTGGTAACTGCTGCTATGGTCAAAGAGCTCCGGGAACGGACTGGAGCAGGAATGATGGATTGCAAAAAAGCACTTAACGAAACTAGTGGTGACATGGAGAAAGCTATTGATTACTTGCGGGAAAAAGGCTTAGCTGCTGCCGCTAAGAAATCAGGTAGGATTGCTGCTGAAGGTACGGTTACTGCCTATATTCATGGTGGTGGACGAGTTGGAGTTTTGGTTGAAATTAACTGTGAAACAGATTTCGTGGCAAAAACAGATGAGTTTCAAGCCTTTGCTAAGGATATCGCTATGCAAATTGCGGCTGCCAAACCAACTTATCTCAACCGGGATGAGGTACCAGTAGAAATTTTGGAACATGAAAAGCAGATTTTAAAGGCACAAGCTTTAAACGAAGGCAAGCCTGAAAAAATTGTTGATAAAATGGTCGAGGGTCGAGTAGTCAAGTTCTACAAGGAAAATTGCTTGTTGGAACAAGAGTTTGTTAAAAATACTGACCTCACCATCGAAGAATTTGTGAGAGCACAAATTGCCAAAATTGGTGAAAACATCTCGATTCGACGGTTTACCCGCTATGAAATGGGCGAAGGCCTAGAGAAGCGTCAAGATGACTTTGCTGCCGAAGTTATGGCGGAATTAAATAAATAAACAGATAAAGCTCATTTCCCGTATCAGCGTACAGCTAAAAATAACGGCAATAGAGCACAAGAAGGCTAGTGGCTAGTGCTCAGGCGCTAGCCCTATTACTTTAAAAACTTATAACTAGATTTTTTTACCCAAAATAAAAATAAACAAGTATGGGTAAAAGGATTTCCTCAGGTTTTGTAGAACAAATAAATGCGAAGAAATCAGGAGGTCATAGTAGCTATGAAAGCACCCAAGTACAAAAGAGTTATCCTCAAAATAAGCGGGGAGGCTCTGGCCGGTTCCCTGGGATATGGAATTGATCAGGCAATAATACAATCGATTGCGGAACAGGTTCGGGAGATTATCAATAGTGGTGTTCAAGTAGCAATGGTAGTGGGCGGCGGTAACATCTGGCGTGGTGTTGCTGGCAGTGCAAAGGGGATGGACAGAGCAACCGCTGATTATATTGGCATGCTGGCTACCGTAATGAACTCCTTAGCCTTACAGGACGGTTTAGAAAAAGCCAATGTCGATACCAGAGTTCAAACCGCCATCGAAATGAAAGCAGTCGCAGAGCCCTTTATTCGGAGACGAGCTATGCGTCATCTTGAAAAGGGACGAGTGGTAATTTTTGCCGCAGGTACTGGAAATCCTTACTTTTCTACTGATACTACTGCAGCCTTAAGAGCTGCTGAAATAGAAGCAGATGTAATTCTGATGGCTAAAAAGGTAGATGGTGTTTATGATTCCGATCCGATGCTAAACCCAGATGCTAAAAAATATAAAGAGCTCGACTATATTGACGTACTAAACAAGGGTTTGGGAGTTATGGACTCTACAGCAGCCTCTTTGTGTATGGATAATAAAATTCCCATCATTGTTTTCAACATCAATCAAAAGGGTAACATCCTAAAAGTTATCATGGGTGAAGTTATTGGTACCTTTGTTGGAGGTGAAGTTACAAATGATTAAAGAGCTATTAAACGATTGTGATGAAAAAATGCAGAAAGGTTTAGCAGCCTTTAAAAAAGATTTGACCAGTATCAGAGCAGGCAGAGCTACTCCGGCTTTGCTGGATAAAATTACTGTGGAGTACTATGGGGTTCCTACCCCAGTTAACCAAACTGCTAACATCTCCGTACCAGAATCCCGCATGTTAGTGATTCAACCGTGGGATAAGACGGTCATACCAGCTATTGAAAAAGCAATCTTAAAATCGGACCTCGGTTTAACCCCGAATAGTGATGGTGTGGTTATCAGGATTAATATTCCTCAACTGACACAAGAGCGTAGAAATGAACTAGTCAAAGTGCTGAAGAAGAAAACTGAGGAAGCCAGGGTCATAATCCGCAATATACGCCGTGATTATAATGATGACTTTAAAGACCTCGAAAAAAGCGGAGATATTAGTGAAGATGATCATCGTCATGCTCAGGATGACATTCAAAAACTAACCGATAAGTTTAACAAAGAGATAGACCTAGTTTCACATAAA
>CAZKEO010000085.1:0-1238 GCA_964551785.1 uncultured Eubacteriales bacterium
TGCCCCACAATTGCTCCCGGTATTTGACCCCGGCTGTAAAGACTTTATTATGGTCTGGTCCCACTTCATCTAAGATGACATAATTGACTGATTGCTCGGAGTATTGTTGGATAAATTCCTGCAACTCGGATTTAAAATCACCGGTATGATGACCTTGGGCATAGGCTGTAATTTCAGGTGCCAAGTACTCTAAGATAAAACTCCGGGCCACTTCTATACCTTGATCAAGAAAGATTGCTCCTACCAAAGCTTCAAAGGCGTCAGCTAAAGCTGCAGGGCGTTCCCGACCACCGGTGCGTTCCTCGCCCTTACCCAAGCGCAAGGCCTGGCCTATGTTGAGTCCCTGGGCTATACGTGCCAAGGAAGGCTCACAGACAACAGCTGCTCGCATTTTAGTAAGGACACCTTCCTCTTGCTGGTAGTTATTATAGAGGTATTCACTAACCACTAACTCTAAGACCGCATCACCTAAGAACTCCAGGCGCTGGTTATTTTCTAGCACTGCAGGCCTAGCCTCATTGGCAAATGAGGTATGAGTTAAAGCAATTTCCAGTAATCTGGGGTTTGACCAAGCAAACCCCAAATTACTGAGTAGTTTTTCCCGTATCGATGTATCACTCATTATACTCACCTGATATATTTTTTGAATACAACCGTAGCATTATGGCCACCAAATCCTAAGTTATTAGACATTGCAGTCTTAACTTCTACCTTCCGTGCTTGAGCTGGGACATAATCGAGATCGCAATCAGGACTAGGATTCTGCAAATTAATAGTAGGAGGTATAATATTATTTTCTATTGCTAGCGCACAAATAACACCTTCAATGCCACCTGCAGCTCCCAATAAGTGTCCTGTCATTGACTTCGTAGAGCTGATCATTACATTCTTAGCATGTTCACCCAACACTTTTTTAATAGCAAGTGTTTCACACTTATCATTTAGTGGGGTAGAAGTACCATGGGCATTAATGTAAGTGATATCCTCAGGCTTTAGCCCCGCATCTTTAATGGCGATTTCCATAGCCCTAGCAGCACCAAGTCCTTCTGGATCTGGTGCAGTGATGTGGCTGGCATCACAGGTAGCACCATAGCCGGCCATTTCGGCATAAATATGAGCACCACGAGCCAAGGCGTGCTCTAAAGTTTCCAGCACCAGAATCCCAGCTCCTTCACCCATTACAAAACCATCCCGGTCCCGATCGAAGGGACGACTAGCAGCCTCCGGTTCGTCCTTTT
>CAZKEO010000085.1:1248-7226 GCA_964551785.1 uncultured Eubacteriales bacterium
TCGTTTCTGGTGGACTTTGCTTTCATTGAGCAGAAGCAACCCATCGCTAACGGCGTAATTGGTGCTTCGGTTCCACCTGTCACGATAATATTGGCATCACCCCGCTGAAGCACCTTAAAGGCATCCCCAATCGAATTAGTGCTAGAAGCACAAGCGGTCACAGTGGTGATGTTGGGGCCTTTAAAGCCAAAATTAATAGCAACATTACCAGCCGCCATATTACCAATCATCATCGGTACAAAGAGCGGGCTGACTCGGTTGGCACCACGATTCAGCATAACCTTAGATTGTTCCTCGAAGGTTTCCATACCTCCAATTCCAGAACCTAAGATAACCCCGATTCGTTCCATATCTTCATTTGCGAGGTCTAACCCGGAATCTTCAACCGCCATCTTGGCTGCCGCTATCGCAAATTGTGAAAAGCGGTCCATCCTGCGTGCTTCTTTTCTATCTAGGTAGAGAGAGGGGTCAAAATCTTTAACTTCTCCTGCAATCTTGGTGGCAAGGTCTGAGGCATCAAATCTAGTAATCGGGCCAATGCCTGACTTGCCTTGGATTAATGCTTGCCAAAAACTATCTTTACCAGTTCCTACAGGGGCTATTACTCCTAATCCTGTAACTACTACCCTATTCTTCAAAGTTCACACCTCACTTTAGGCCTTTTCTACTTCTGCCAGCAACTGGCGAAAAATTTCCTTTACTGGGAGAATTTCTTTGATTTTCTCTACACATTCGCCGGAGAAAACCAGTGCTTTCTCGAAATTACCTCCCTTGGCGGCATTTACCAAGGCATCGGTAATGCAAAAACTACGTGAGCAATGCTTTAAGCATAGATTACATTTGGCAACAGGTTCGTTCAAACTTTGTTCCACTTTGGTAAAAAAAGCGTTGCGCAAACCTCGCCCTGGCAAACCAACAGGGCTTTTGACTAGTACAACATCATCATGAGTTGCTTTCACAAACAGTGCTTTGAATTCTGGCGAGGCATTAGACTCCACACTGGCCGCAAACCTAGTGCCCATTTGCACACCGTCTGCCCCCAATCGCAAAACCTCACTTATATCTTTTCCGTCTATCACACCTCCGGCGGCAATCACCGGGATGCTGACGGCTGCTTTCACTTCCGGTAGGATCTCCCGCATCGGGCGATCGGTTCCCAAATGGCCTCCAGCTTCTTTACCTTCCACCACAACGGCAGCTGCTCCCATTTTTTCAGCCATTTTAGCTAAGCGGGAACTAGAAACAATCGGTACAATCGGAACTCCAGCTTCTTTACCCCAAGTGAACATATCCCTCGAGAAACCAGCCCCTGAAACTACCAAGTCAATCTTTTCTTCTATTGCTGTTTTGACCAAGGTCGCAAATTCTTTGGCAGCAAATAGGACATTGACCCCGATTATCCCCTTAGTCAGCTCCTTGGCTTTGCGAATCTCTGCCCGCAGTTCCTCAATAGTCATTCCCGTTCCGGCAATAATCCCAATACCACCTTCGTTAGCAACAGCTACTGCTAAGGTAGATGTTGAAATCCGGATAGCCATGCCACCTTGGATGATTGGTATTGGGGCAACCAAGTTGCCTATTCTTAATTCAGGGAGTTTCACTGCCTAATTCCTCCATTCTGTCGTTCGACTTCTGGTACCCAATAAAAAATTTGAGAAAGTCCCGCAGCTTCCTACGGGACTTAAGAAGCAAAGCATTAATATGTATCTACTTATTTTCATTAATGTAGTTGACTGCATCACCAACAGTCTTAATCTTTTCGGCTTCTTCGTCAGGAATCTCCATATCGAATTCCTCTTCAAACGCCATAACCAATTCTACGATATCCAGAGAGTCCGCTCCTAAATCATCAATAAAGGATGCTTCCATGGTAACTTCGTTTTCTTCAACACCAAGTTGATTCACAATAATTGCTTTTACTTTATCTTAAACTGCCACGTAATTCACCTCCTTCCAAAAAAATTATCATTATCTCATTGACATACCACCATCAACACTGAGGGTTTGACCAGTGAGGTATCTAGCATCTGGTGATGCTAAAAACACCACTGCACCTGCCACATCATCAGGAGTTCCCAACTTTTCTAAGGGAATTTTAGCCTCGATGGCCTTTTTGACATCTTCCCCTAGCTTGGCAGTCATATCTGTCATAATATACCCAGGAGCAATCGCATTTACTGTAATTCCACGCGAACCAATTTCTTGGGCAACTGATTTGGTAAAACCAATAATTCCAGCTTTTGCAGCGGCATAATTAGCCTGACCAGCATTGCCAGTAATGCCTACCACTGATGCTATGTTGATAATTGAACCCTGGCGTTGTTTCATCATAGTTCTCAGCACGGCTTTAGTACAAAGATAAACACCTTTTAGGTTGATGTCAAGTACAGTATCCCAGTCTTCTTCCTTCATGCGCATCAATAAACCGTCTCTGGTCACCCCAGCGTTATTCACTAGAATATCAACCTTGTCAAAGGTATCTAGGGTGGTTTTAATTAACTGCTCTACTTCAGCGGCATTAACTACATTGGCTTGGACAGCAATAGCCTGTCTACCCATTGCTTGGATAGCTGTTACTACCGCTTGCGCATCTGCTGCGACTCCCTCAAAAGGGTAGTTAATCACGATATTCGCACCCTCGTTCGCCAACCTAAGCGCAATAGCTTTGCCGATACCTTGCGAGCTGCCTGTCACTATTACAACCTTTTCGTCTAGAACCATTTTAACCAACCTCCTTCAGTTTAGCAAGCGTCTTTTCTAAAGAGGACTGGTCTTCGATGTTGAGAATTACAGCTTCTTTAGAAATCTTTTTAATCAGACCTGAAAGCACCTTGCCTGGTCCTACTTCCACAAAATGAGTTACTCCCTGGTTAACCATATTTTGAACGGTCTCTTCCCATCTAACAGAGCTACTCACCTGTTTAATCAACGAGTTAACTACTTCAGCTCCAGTAGCTAATACCTGAGCATTAATATTGGCGATTACCGGGATGGCTGGGTCCATTATTTCAAGCTTAGCCAGTTCAGTTCCTAGCTTCTCTCCCGCAGGAACCATTAAGCTGGTATGAAAAGGACCACTAACCTGAAGTTTGACCGCCCGCTTAGCTCCGGCAACTTTAACCAGCTCCATGGCCTTTTCCAGGGCTATCAGCTCCCCGGCAATTACTACTTGGCCAGGGCTATTATAGTTAGCTGGTTCTACCACTCCAGCACTAGCGGCCTCTTGGCAGGCCTGAGCTACTTGCGGCCCATCCAGACCTAATATTGCCGCCATCCCTGCCGTACCAATCGGAGCAGCTTCCTGCATGAATTTTCCTCTTAGTTGCACCAGTTTAACGGCATCTGTAAACTTCAGACTACCAGCAGCTACTAGCGCGGAATATTCACCTAAGCTGTGACCTGCCACGATAGCTGGTTTAATTCCCTGTGCTTCCAGAACCACTAAAGCAGCGGTACTAACGGTTAGGATTGCTGGCTGGGTATTAGTAGTTTTAATAATTTCTTCTTCCGGACCATTAAAACATATCTTTGATAATTCCATCCTTAATGCGTCATCTGCCATTTGGAAGATTGCTTTAGCTTCGGGATAATTCTCATACAATTCTCGGCCCATTCCCACATATTGCGAGCCTTGACCTGGAAATACAAAAGCTATTTTCATTTAATACTTCCTAGCCTTTCCAGTGCTAGATCAGCACCTTGCATGATATCCAAAATAATATCTCGGGCTGGTTGGATGTGCTTGACCATGGCTGCCACTTGACCAGCCATTAAGGAACCATATTCGATATCGCCTTCTTGCATGGCAGCTCGCATTTTACCGATACCAAGTTGCTCTAATTCCTCTGGCGAGATGCCTTTTTTTTCCATTTCCTCCAATTGCCTAGTTAATTTGTTTCTCAATACTCGAACCGGATGTCCAGTCGATCTGCCGGTAACAATTGTATCCCGGTCTTTTGCTTTGACAATTTGTTCTTTGACTGACTGGTGAATTGGACACTCACTAGCACACATGAATCTAGTACCCATCTGCACACCAACTGCCCCTAGAGATAAGGCAGCAATTAAGCCACGACCATCAAAAATCCCTCCGGCCGCTATGACTGGGATGTCTACAGCATCGACTACCTGGGGCACTAGTGCCATGGTTGTTAATTCTCCAATATGGCCCCCTGATTCCATCCCTTCAGCGATTACTGCATCAATACCCAATCTCGTTAAACGCTGAGCTAAAGCAACAGATGCTACTACTGGGATTACCTTAATACCAGCCTCTTTTAGAGCTGGCATATAAATTCCTGGATTACCAGCACCAGTTGTAACCACCTTAACTCGTTCTTCTACCACAACCTGCATTACTTCTTTTACAAAAGGTGACATTAACATCACGTTGACCCCAAAAGGTTTAGTGGTTCTTTCTTTGACCTTTCGAATCTGAGCCCTGACCCAATCAGCAGGGGCATGCCCTGAACCAATAATACCCAAGCCACCTGCATCTGAAACTGCAGCTACCAATTCTGCATATGCTACCCAGGCCATTCCGCCCTGGATGATGGGATATTCAATATCTAATAGCTCACATAGCTTTGTTTTCAGCAAAATACAATTCCTCCTCTGCCTGAAATGCTTGGTGATAACCAGCTTTACTTGCCCCAGCGAACAATGCAAGCTCCCCAGGTTAGTCCTCCCCCGAAGCCAACTAGTGCAATTAAGTTACCGTCCTGGACCCTACCTTGTTCAACTGCTTCTGCCAAAGCGATAGCTACTGAAGCTGCTGAGGTATTGCCATAACGATCGACATTCACAAATACTTTGCTGGGGTCTATTTTTAGACGTTTTCCTGCCGATTCAATAATGCGCACATTAGCCTGATGGGGAATTAACAAATCGACGTCACTAATATCAAGTCCTGCTTTGTTTAAAGCTGTTCCAGTAGTTTCACCCAAAATCTTAACCGCAAATTTAAATACATCTTTCCCTGACATGATTAAGGTATTGAGCTTATTACCTACAGTCTCAACTGTCGAAGGGTTTTTCGAGCCTCCTCCAGGAATTAACAACAAGCCTACACCACTACCATCTGAACCTAAGTCGCTGGCTATGATGCCCTTGCCTGGGGAAACTGGCTGTAGAACAGCTGCACCGGCCCCATCACCAAATAACACGCAGGTACCCCGATCTTCCCAGTTTAAGACGCGGGAAACAATTTCCGCCCCAATCACCAGCACATTGCGGTACATCCCTGTATTAATGAACTGGGCACCCACATTTAAGGCATAAATAAAGCCAGTACAACCTGCCGATAAATCAAAAGCAGCCGCTTTAGTCGCTCCTAACTTATCCTGAATGATACAGGCTGAAGCAGGAAAAGTATAGTCTGCAGTAACTGAAGCTAAGATAATTAAATCCAACTCTTCTGGTTTTAAACCTGCGTTCTCCAGGGCTTCCCGACCTGCCATGGTCGCTAAATCCGAGGTCGTGATTTCCGGTTCAGCAATATAACGTTGTTTGATTCCCGACCGGCTGGTAATCCACTCATCAGAAGTGTCCATCATCTTTTCCAAATCAGCATTGGTCCAAATCTGCTTGGGCACGCCTTTACCAGTGCCGGTGATTCCAGCAGGAATAATATTTACCGCCATTTTTAGTCAACTCCTGTACCAATATTTTCTAAACTATCTCGGATCGCTTCCACAACTTGTTTTTCCACACATTCTCCAGCCACCCGGATAGCATTTTTAATGGCATGAGCATTAGAGCTTCCGTGACTAATGATGCAGATCCCATTTAGGCCAAGCAAGGGGGCACCACCGTATTCCGTATAATCAAGTTTCTTTTTGAGCCCCCCTAAAGCAGGTTTAAGTAAAGCCCCTCCTAGTGTACCCATTAAGGAAGAAGTAGCTGCTTGCTTAATCATCCCCATCATTCCTTTGGCCATACCTTCGGCAAATTTTAAAATAATATTCCCGACAAAACCA
>CAZKEO010000086.1:0-7205 GCA_964551785.1 uncultured Eubacteriales bacterium
AACTTTCAAGATAACAACCTGAGGAGATGGTAGGACAGATGATTCGTAAAGAAGCTTTAAAAATATCAGGCATGAGCTGCGCGGCCTGTGCGGCCAGAATTGAAAAAGGCTTAAACAAAGTTGATGGAGTATCCCAAGTCAATGTTAACTTCGCGATGGAACAAGCCACAGTGGAGTTTGATGATAAGTTAGTAGCTCCCGAAAAGTTCGGGGAGGTCATCAGGAAATTAGGCTTCGGAGCAGAAAAGGCTGAAGATGTAAGCAAAGATAAAGAAAAAGAGGACCGCGAAAAGGAAGTCAAAAATCTGAAGCTGACCCTAATAATTTCAGCTGTGCTGAGCTCACCCCTAGTTTTAGCGATGTTACTTGGGCTTTTAGGGGTAGACAGCCCTGCAATTGCCTTTTTGCACAACGGTTATCTCCAGTTATTAATTGCTACTCCGGTCCAGTTCATTATCGGGTTCCGGTTTTATAAGGGTGCTTACTTAGCCTTAAAAGCGGGGGGCGCCAATATGGATGTTTTGATTGCGCTCGGCACCTCTGCAGCTTATTTCTATAGTGTCTATAACGTCTTTTACCAGACAGTCCAAGTGGGCATGATGAAAGACTTGTACTTTGAGGCAGCGGCCGTAATTATTACCTTAATTCTAATGGGTAAGTATCTGGAAGCAGTAGCGAAAGGTAAAACCTCTGAGGCCATCAAGAAATTGATGGGTCTCCAGGCTAAGACCGCCAGAATTATCCGCGACGGGGTCGAGGTAGATATCCCCATTGAAGAAGTCGTCCCAGGCAATATTGTGCTGGTGCGCCCAGGCGAAAAGATTCCAGTAGACGGCAAAATCGTGGACGGTAATTCGGCCATTGATGAATCCATGCTAACTGGAGAAAGTTTGCCTGTCAGTAAAAAAGCTGGCGATATTGTAATCGGTGCTACTATTAATAAGCACGGCACCTTCAAGTTTGAAGCAACCAAAGTAGGTAAAGATACGGTTTTGGCACAAATTATTAAATTACTAGAAGAAGCCCAACGTTCTAAAGCCCCTATCCAAAAAATTGCCGACCAGGTTTCAGGGGTTTTCGTGCCAATAGTAGTTGTGATTGCGATTGCAACCTTCCTAGGGTGGTACTATACTGGTGGCGGCGTAACTCAAGCTCTAATTAGCGCTGTGGCCGTCCTAGTTATCGCTTGCCCCTGTGCGTTAGGTTTAGCGACACCCACAGCCATTATGGTGGGCACAGGTAAAGGCGCCGAAAATGGCATCCTAATTAAAGGTGGCGAACACTTAGAAACTGCTTATAAGCTAGATACCATTGTCTTAGATAAAACAGGTACTATCACTAAAGGTCAACCTGAGGTCACTGATATTCTCACCTTAGTTGAAATCGATAGTAACGAAGTATTACGCCTAGCAGCGATTGCTGAAAAAGGTTCAGAACATCCTCTCGGTGTGGCGATCTACGAAAAAGGTAAACAAACCTTTGGACAACTACCTGATGCGGAGGAGTTTAGTGCCATTCCAGGTCGGGGTGTGCAAGCAGTAGTCCAAAACCAGACCCTCTTAATAGGTACTAGAAAACTGATGCTCGAAAATGGTATTTCGATTAGCAGTGTGGAAGAGACCATTGCCGGACTAGAGAATCAGGGTAAAACCGCGATGCTACTTTCTATTAATAACGAAATGACTGCTATCCTAGCAGTGGCAGATACCCTCAAGGAGACTTCCATTGAAGCCATTGCAGACCTACAGAAAATGGGTATCGAAGTCTATATGATTACCGGGGACAATCAACGAACTGCTAACTTTATTGCCAAACAGGTGGGAATTACCAATGTATTGGCTGAAGTTATGCCCGAAAACAAAGCCGCCGAAGTGGAAAAACTAAAAGCTCAGGGAAAAATTGTTGGCATGGTTGGTGACGGCATAAACGACGCCCCTGCGCTAGTTACCGCTGATATCGGAATGGCGATCGGAACTGGTACAGATGTAGCTATCGAAGCTGCTGATATTACCTTAATTAGAGGTGACCTCAACACCATTCCTTCAGCCATCAGGCTCTCCCGCAAGACCATGGTCAAAATTAAGCAAAACTTGTTCTGGGCTTTTATATATAATATAATTGGTATACCAATTGCGGCGTTAGGCTTCCTAAATCCAATGATAGCTGGTGCTGCCATGGCCTTAAGCTCAGTCTCAGTTGTTTCTAATTCCTTGAGTCTAAGGAGTTTTGACCCCAGCAGAAGACCGGGTCAAAAAACAGACCTGGCTGCTTGGACTAAGCAAGAGTGGAAATAGCAAAATGCCTTCTGAAAGCCCCTTTAAGAGGGGCTTTTTCCAAATAAGTAATTCAGGGAGGTTAGCATGGGTAGCAGTACTAAGCAGATTCTAGTCGTTGATGATGAACCTAAAATAGTAGATGTAGTTAGGTCCTATCTGGAAAATCGCGCTTTTCTAGTACAGGTAGCCTATACGGGTAAACATACTCTAGAGTTATTTGAGAGGGCTAGCTTTGCCTTAGTGATCTTAGACCTGATGCTACCAGACCTTTCTGGTGAAGAAATTTGCCAAACTCTGCGCCAAAAATCCAATGTTCCCATTATCATGCTGACAGCTAAAATCGAGGAAGAAAGTGTCCTGAGAGGCTTGGATATCGGGGCTGATGATTATGTAACCAAACCCTTTAGCCCTCGGCAATTACTGGCAAGAGTTAAAGCTTTATTGAGAAGGACAGAGGAACTTCCTGCCTCTCAGGAAAATGAAATTTCTATCAATGACAACGACCTCGTGATCAACTACGAAAACCATGAGGTAAAGAAACAAGGTAATATCCTGAACTTAACTCCCAACGAATTTAAACTTTTAACTACACTGCTAAAATACCCGAAAAAAGTGTTTACCCGCGAAGAACTGATTACTTTGGTGATCGGTGAAGACTTTGGCGGTTATGACCGGATTATCGATACCCATATCAAAAATCTCAGGCAAAAAATTGAAACAGATGCTAAAAACCCATTCTACATTCTAACGGTGCATGGAATTGGCTATAGATTTGGCGGTGATTAAAGATGAGTTATTCACTCAGAACGAAGCTTTCTCTTTCCTACCTTTTGGTGGCACTGGTCTTGGTGGCCTTGATTAGCTTACTAACCAATGTCTTTTTAGAGACCCAGTTTAAAAACTATGTCATCAAACAACAGGAAGCCAATAACAAGGAAGTTGTTAATTCACTAGGACAATTGTATCAAGGACCAGGCCTGTGGGATCAGGTCGGAATCGGAAATGTCGGCACTAATGCCCTGGGAAAAGGGATGATTGTGAAGGTCAGAGACAAATCCGGTGAAATGATCTGGGATGCCACTGTTCACAATGCGGGACTTTGCAACTCCATGATTAATCAGATGGCAACTAATATGTTGAGTCGCTATCCTGATTTCGAAGGTGGTTATTTAGAATCAAATTATCCAATCACCGCCAATAATGTCCAGGTGGGAAGTGTGGAAATTGGTATTTACGGTCCATATTATCTTTCCGATAATGAGTTAACCTTTTTGAATACCTTAAATAAAATGCTGCTGGGTGTAGCTTTGTTTTCGATGTTGTTGGCACTAGTCATCGGAGCCTTCATGGCCAAGCGGATTGCCACACCTATTTCCAGAGTTATCGCGACAGCCCAACAGATTTCGCAAGGCTATTTCAAAGACCGCATTGTGGAAGAATCAAATACCACTGAGATTGGCCAGCTTACTTCCACCATCAATAATTTGGCGGAAACCTTAGAAACCCAAGAAAATCTCCGGAAACGGTTAACGGCAGATGTGGCCCATGAACTTCGGACCCCTTTGGCTACCTTGCAAAGTCATATGGAAGCCATGATTGATGGGATTTGGCAACCAGATAATGAAAGGCTTACCGGTTGTCATGAAGAAATCATGCGCATTAGTAGGATGGTCGGAGATTTGGAGCAATTAGCCCGACATGAAAGAGACAATCTGCAATTGCACAAAACTAGTTTTGATTTAACACAGTTAACACAGCAAATTTTACAAAACTTTGAACCCGATTTTAGGCAAAAGGGCATAGGGACCTCCTTTCGAGGAGACCAGACCGAGTTAAAGGCTGATCGGGATAAAGTTAGTCAGGTCATTATTAATTTGGTTGCTAATGCGCTAAAGTACACTTCGTCAGGAGGCCTAGTTGAAATCTGTGTACTGGTTAACGCACAGCAAGTGGAACTAACTGTGCAAGATAATGGGAGTGGTATCGCAGAGGAAGACCTGCCCTACATCTTTGAACGTTTTTACCGGGCAGATAAGTCCAGAAACAGGTTAACCGGAGGGTCTGGGATTGGCTTGGCGATTGTGAAGGCGATAATAGAAGCACATCAGGGCGATATTAGAGTGGAGAGTAAGCTGGGCCAGGGAACAGAATTTATTGTTTCTTTTCCAAGAAGTTCTTAACCATGGTTTGCTTGAAGCGTTCCCAACTTTTTTGCGCCAAACGCCACAAATCTAGAAGAATACTATTGACTTTAAGGTGCCTGGCGTATTAAAATAGTGCTATCGAGAAACACGTTAATGTTGATAGGATAAGTAGGGAATGGTTATTGGGAGGGGGTCTGCCCTTCCAATAATTTTACACACAATCCATAGCATTCCGATAAGGATTAAAATATTTGGTCTAAACAATAAATTTGTAAACGGAGTCAGAGGGGGGCAACAGTTTTGAGCATTTTGATTGAAGGGGTACATAAAACCTTTCCGAACCAGGATAAAGATACACATACCCTGGAAAATATTAATTTAAATTTAGCACCCGGAGAGTTTGTCTGCTTAGTGGGACCCTCTGGTTGTGGGAAATCAACCTTGCTAAACGTAGTTGCCGGCCTAGAAAAGGCTACTTCCGGTCGGGTTGTGGTTAAGGGGCAAGAGGTAAGAGCAGCTGGTCCCGATCGGGCAGTAATGTTTCAGGAGCCTGCTCTTTTTCCCTGGCTGACGGTTATAGATAACGTAGAGTTCGGGATGAAAATGGCAGGTGTTTCTAAACCAGAACGACGGGAAAGAGCACTGCACTTTCTCAAAATGGTACATTTAACCAAGTTTCAAAATGCCTATATTCATGAGCTTTCCGGTGGGATGCGGCAGAGGGTTTCCCTAGCCAGAGCTTTATCCTTGGACTCAGATATTTTGTTAATGGATGAACCCTTTGCGGCCTTAGATAGTCAGACCAAAAGCATTTTACAACTAGAGTTGCAGCAAATTTGGTGGGAAACCAAAAAGAATATCATCTTCGTCACCCACGATGTGGAAGAGGCTGTTCTGCTTGCTGACCGCGTGATAGTAATGTCAGTTAATCCAGGCCGTATAAAAAAAGAATTTAAAATTCAATTAGGTCGCCCCCGGCATCGTGAAAATATAGATACATCCTATGTGGTGGCTGAGATTATGAAGGAACTACTGGAAGAAGTAGAAAAGGTAGCCCGGGCAGAGTACGACAATGATTGGCAGTTAGCCAAAAATAACATTAGCCAAAATGAGGACAATAATTTCGGAATTGGATTATAAAAGGCTAAAGCCCACTGCATTGACTTTAGATAAAAGAGAAAGGTGAGCAAAATGACTAAACGTAAAACACCTGAAGGATTAAATCTACAATTGCTCAAAGAAAACGGTTTCCTCCAACAAGTTGAACCAGAATATTTTGCCTTAAGAGTGAGAGTAGTAGGGGGACAATTAACCGCAGATAATCTCCAAACGATTAGTGAGATTGCTAAGGAGTATGGGCGAGATACTGTGCACTTTACCTCCCGGCAAGCTGTGGAAGTACCCTATATTCAGGCTCAGAATATTGAAGCTGTGCAAGCAATCCTCCAGGAAAACGGATTGCAACCAGGCATTTTAGGGTCGCGAGTTAGGACCATTACCGCCTGCCAGGGTGCCGAGATTTGCAAACATGGTAACATCAAAACCACCCAATTAGCGCAAAAGCTAACCGCAGCCACCCTGGAGAAAGCATTACCACATAAATTTAAGATTGGCATCACTGGTTGTGCTAATAACTGCTTAAAAGCAGAGGAAAATGATTTAGGTATTAAAGGTGCAGTACAGCCGAAATGGTCTGAGCCTAAATGCAATTATTGTGGCGTCTGCGCTAAGCAGTGCCCCGCCCAAGCGATAACCGTCAATAAATCGGACAGCACCCTGCATTACTTGGCTGACAAGTGCATTAATTGTGGCAAGTGCGTCAAACTATGCCCCACCAAAGCTTGGTCAGGTAAAAAAGGTTATTTGGTGTACTTCGGGGGTACCTTTGGCCAACGTATTCTGATTGGTCAGCGTTTGTTGCCCCTTGTATACACAGAAGCTGCCGTACTTAAGCTGGTGAATAAAACCCTAGAGTTTTTCCAAGCCCATGGCAAAAAGGGAGAACGCTTTGGATTCCTGCTGGAACGAGTAGGTGTGGAGCAACTTAGAACTGCTTTGACAGGAGGAAAGTAAGCATGAACCAAGCCAAAGCAACTAATATTGTCTGGCATACTGGCCAGGTTACTCGGGAGTACCGGGAGACTCTACTCCAACAGCAAGGGATAGTCTTATGGTTTACTGGCCTGTCCGGTTCCGGGAAATCTACAGTAGCTAACTTAGTGGCACAAAAGCTCACTGAGCAAGGCTACCTCACTTATCTTTTAGACGGAGATAATGTTCGCCATGGGATTAATCAGGACTTGGGTTTTTCCTTAGCAGATCGCCAGGAAAATATCCGCCGCATCGGCGAGGTAGCCAAGCTCTTTGTTGATACCGGAGTGATTACCTTGGCCTCCTTCATCTCCCCTTTACAGGCTGACCGTCAAGCTCTACGAGATTTATTAGGAGCTGACTTTATTGAAATTTTTGTGGACTGCAGCTTGGAAGTTTGCGAGTCCAGAGATCCCAAAGGGTTATATCAAAAAGCCCGGCAGGGACTTATCCCCGAGTTTACCGGAATCAGCTCACCTTATGAAAAGCCAGCCAAGCCTGAGCTGAAGGTGGATACAGATAAGGAAACCCTAACAGAGTCTGCCCAAAAGGTGCTTGATTACCTAGCCCAGCAGACTAAGGTGCTAGTAAAGAGAGGTGGTTAAGCATGTTTACCTCTAAACAGCTCAGCACAGATCTTTTAATTCTCGGTGGAGGTGCGGCCGGCTGCTTTGCTTCCCTGACCGTAGCCGTA
>CAZKEO010000087.1:0-7199 GCA_964551785.1 uncultured Eubacteriales bacterium
TATTTCCGGAGGCTTAAAGTCAAAAGGACATCCGATCGGCGCCACAGGAGTTTCTCAGGTTTATGAAATCACCAAACAGTTACGGGGAGAATTAGTAGACCAGGGGCGCCAAGTTGAAGGGGCCAAAGTTGGGTTAATTGATACACTAGGCGGAGATGGTGTGCTTGTTAGCATGATACTTCAAGCTGATTGATATTTTAGTTGGAAAGCAACTTGCGGCTTTGCCAAGAGTAAAGGAGGATGGATTATGGAATATAAGCTGACATTTAAGGATTATAACCAAGCTCTGAAAAAGAATAAGCTTTTGGGCTTGAAGTGCAGTGATTGTGGGACAATTACCTGCCCGCCGATGATGGTCTGTCATGAATGTGCCGGGACCAATCTGGAGATTACAGAAATAAGTGGGAAAGGGAAAATTGTGACTTTTACTACCTCCTATGTTACAGCCGAGGGTCGCGAAGGGGAACTTCCCTACACTATCGTCATGGTCGAACTGGCAGAAGGCCCTTGGATTATGGGTAATTTGATCGATATTAATCCCCAGAAAGTGGGGATAGAACTAATCGGAAAAAGTGTAGTTCTGGGGAGTAAAGTCTTTCCCGGAGACAAATATTCTGCCGGCGATGCCGCTAGGCCATTGTTTAGCTTCGCTGATTAATGCTTTCACCACTTGATAATAACGAAGGGGGGAATACCATATGGCAACAGGTACTTGGGAGCAGGACTACCAAAAAAGAATTATTTCAATTGGAGAAGCCGCGAAGAAAGTAAACTCCGGAGATACAGTGGTAACCGCGCTGGGAGTCGGAGCTTGTTCAACTGAGTTTTATAATGCGATTGTCGACCGTCACGCGGAATTACAGGATGTCAATATTATTGATACAGTACAGGTCAGGCCTGCAAAGCTTTACGATCCGGAATTAATTGCTGGACTCGCCGGACGGATCAACTACAAACCAGGATTCGGTCTGGGTACAACCCGTAAAATGGGTAGTTCCAAAGTTTCTGACTTCTATCCTGTTACTGCAATGGATTTGGCTGATAAAGTAGCTAAGAGGGCAGATATCTTCATTGCTATGGTTACGCCTCCCAATAAACAAGGCTATGTCAATCTTGGCTTGACTAACTTCTATACGATGGAAGCTATCCGGGAGGGTAGGGCCTCAGGCAAGCTGCGCCTGGCCATTGCTGAAGTAAATGAGCAAATGCCGGTGATTTACGGGGATAACTGGATGCACATCTCAGAATTCGACTATTTTGTCGTTAACCTCACACCCATTCCCAGTTTTGGTCGGGGTACGCCCAGTGAACTGGAAAAGAAAATTGCCGGGCAGGTCTTGGAACTCATCAATGACGGAGATACTTTCCAGATGGGGATTGGGGGTATCCCGGAAGCAGTGATTAGCGGTCTTGATGGCAAAAAGGAATTGGGAGTGTTTACCGAGATGTTCCCCATCGGCTTACCCCAGTTGGTGGAAAAAGGGATTGTCACAAATGCCAGGAAACCACTGCACAAAGGAGTAACTGTGGCTACCTTCTGCATGGGTGATCAGAGTATGTATGATTATGCCCGGGAAAACCCAGCCTGTGCAATGTACCCGGCATCATATACCAATAATCCTGCTATCATTGCACAACATCCGAATTTTGTAGCACTGAATATGGCGGTCATGGTGGATTACAGCGGGCAGATTGCCTCAGAGGGCATGGGGCACAGGCAGATCAGCGGTACCGGCGGACAACTGGACTTTATGATGGGCGCCTACTGGTCAAAGGGTGGCAGGGGGGTCACTACACTAACAGCAGCTAGAAAACTACCGGATGGTTCATTATCTTCTTCAATCGTCCCGGAACTGCCGCCGGGAACCCCGGTGACCGTACCCAGAACCTATGCCCAGTATGTGGTCACTGAATACGGTATAGCCAATCTACGGTACAAAACGAGAAGAGAACGGGCTGAGGAATTAATCTCCATATCTCATCCTGACCTGCGGGGGGAACTGCGGAAGAGCCTGCAACTCGTCTTTTACCCGAAAGTGAGTATTTAGTTGGTATCCTGATATTGTGCGATTATACGAGGTGGGGGAACGAGTTTGCGCGCTCCCCCCTCTTTTTTTGATATGATGGGTGCAGCCATGATTTTTTGTTTTTGCTATTTTCATGACCGATACCATCACCCATTAGTAATGTTGTTTACCAGGCTAGCGATAGCTGAACTAAGCACTGCAGGATTTGCAGCGTCGGCCAGACTGGAAGGTGTGATAATTATCGTATTCTTGTCACTTTTGACAGCCTCATACATTACACTAAGGGCACGTAACTGGAGGGCACTAGCATTGGAGGCATAAATTTCTGACGCCTCGACAAACTTTCTGGCTGCTTCTACTTCAGCTTCACCGTAGATAATACGGGCCTGTTTTTCTCGTTCAGCCTGTGCGGATCTAGACATTACCTCCTGTAATTGTTGGGGAATGGCCCTAAATAGAGGAGGCCGTAACAAAACTAAGATTCGTTACGGCCCCTTTACCCTGTTATTTATTTTCCTTGAAAAACTGGCGAACGCTTCTCAAAAAAGGCTGTAATTCCCTCCTCATAATCCTTGGTTAGGCTGGAGGCCATAATTCCCTGCCTTTCCAACTCCAGATGACTCTCCAGAGTGGGCAGGAGGGCTTTGTTCAGTAGTGACTTAGCCACGGCAAAGGATTTGGTAGCACCGGCTGCTAGTTGCTCGGCCCACTGTAAGGTAGTCGCGGTCAATTCATCTGCTGCTACCACCTTGTGTAGAAGTCCGATGGCCAGAGCCTGTTCGGCCTTTAGCACAGGATCCAAGAAAAGCAGTTCACTGGCTTTACCCAGTCCCAAGATGGCCCCGGCGAGGATGGTAAAGCCGCCGTCAGGACTGAGACCGATACTAGTGTAGGATTGTTTGAATTTAGCAGTGTTTACGGCAATCCGCAGGTCACAGGCCAAAGCAAGACTACAGCCGGCGCCCCCTAGGGAGCCGTTGATGGAGGCAATTACCGGTTTCGGGATGAGCCTGATGTCGGTGATTATTCGATGGAGGATTTTTGTCCCTTCCCGTAAGAAGCGATTTTGGCCTGGTGTACCCATGCTTTCGCGGACCTTGTTCAGATCTCCGCCTGAGCAGAAAAACGGACCGGATCCTGTCAGCACGACTGCCCGAATGGACTCATCCTCCCCGCAGATTTCGATAGCCTGTATTAAATCGGTACACAGCTCTACGTTAATGGCGTTGAAATTTTCCGGTTGATTCATGGTGACAATAGCGATGGTTCCCTTGCGCTCAAATAATATTGTTTTAAAGTCCATGTTCTAATCCCCTTTGCTGTTTTATTTTCCTCTCCAGATGCATTGCACTTTAAGAATAGACCGGTCAGTATATTTTGCAAATAAATCGCCAGCCAAGCGGCAAAAATGACCAGCCAGGGGTCGGTTTTAAAGGGTGAACAGTTTTGGAAATCGGTAAGTTTAGTATTGAGATGATTTTTTTAGTGCCCTGGCACGGTAAATATTTCTGCGAAAGATGTCGAAATAGCTTAGTAAAAGGTAGAATGTTTAACAGATCTGTTATACAATATATAACAATAGCTAAAAACAATGGTATTAATTAATAAACTACTGCTCCTGTATTGAGTAAACGTGAGTTTAAGCTATATTATATTTGGACTTATAGGGGTATCGCCATAAAACCCCTCCAACCCGGAGGGGTTTTTGCTACTTCCTGTGCCCAACAGATAATTAAAACCTTGACAGTTTGGGCAACACGGCCACTCCAGCTGTTGCAAGGATAATTCCTGTAATAAATCCTACGAAAAGCTTCCTGATAAAGAATCTCTCTCTTCGGTTATTATTTAAACAATGACCAATAAATGCATTTAGTGACAAGTTTCAAATATTTAAGAAGTATCCCCTGTGGTAGAAAATTTCCCGCTCTCAACATAGAACCGATTGGGCAAACTAGGATTTACCCGCGCGGTGTTTCACGAGAGGGGGGTAACTCCAGACACTTGCCTGCGGTAGTAAATATTTCTCACCTTTCTGGGGGTAGGGGTTATGCAAATTCATGTCGGGTTCTTCGAAAGTTGCCGCTTGGTTCTCTGGCGGATACTGCTATCACCTTGATAGGGGGGCTATTCAATTTCCGTCATGATCAAACGTCAGCCTTCTTGCAATGCAACCCCCTTTGTGCATGTGTACTTTATTATGGGGTCCTTGGAAAAGATTCAGACTAACAAAGGTTAATGCTTGTTACATAGATCAGTACCAGCTAGGTTACTAACCTGGTGTTTGTTTGGTGGCCTAGACAGTGGCATAGCCCTCGACCTGCTCGTACTCGCCCTGAGCCGTCTGGTTATAAGTTTTTACGCTATGGGTTGTAACTTCTTCCAGATTTTCAAAAGCGGTAGCAATCATTAACTTGATGCGATTGAGTTGATTGACCTCACTGGCACCTGGGTCATAATCGATGGCTACGATGTTGGTGCCAGGATAAATGCGCTTTAATTCCTTCATCATGCCTTTGCCAGTCACATGATTTGGCAAACAGGCAAAGGGCTGCATGCAAATAATATTTTTGACACCACTTTGAATTAGCTCGATCATTTCACCTGTCAAAAACCAACCTTCACCAGTCTGATGCCCCAGCGACACTACAGAAGAAGCGGCTTCTGCTAGTGCTTTGATTGATTTGGGAGCATGAAAGCGCTTGCTGTTAGCAAGGGCTTTCTGATAAGCACTTCGATAAAAATCTATTATTTTAATAGCTGTCAGCCCAAAAAACTGGGAGAGCTTGCTTCCAGCTAAATACTTATAATTAAAGTCAGCATCAGTCGCACAGTATAATAAAAAGTCTGTTAGACTAGGCATGACTGCCTCGGCACCTTCCTCCTCGATGGTATTGACAATATTATTATTGGCCATGGGATGAAACTTCACCAGAATCTCCCCGACCAATCCAACTCTGGGCTTCACCTCATTCGTGATCGCTAATTCATCAAACTCCTTGACGATACTCTTAATATTCTGGTGGAAAACTCTCTTATTAGCCAGTTTCAGTGAGTCGAGGCAAATTTTTGCCCATTTTTGATAGAGCACATTAGCAGAGCCCTTGATTTTTTCATAGGGTCTCACCCGGTATAGAACATTCATTAGCAAATCACCATAAATCAAAGCAATTAAAGCTTTATTTAAGAAGCCTAGCGAGTATTTAAAGCCGGAGTTTTTTTCCATACCGTTAGCATTTGCTGAGATCACAGGGATCTGTGCAAAACCGGCATCTTGGAGGGCCTTTCTTAAAAAAGCAAGGTAATTGGTGGCTCGGCAACCGCCACCCGTTTGGGTTAACATCACAGAAGTTTGATCCAAATCGTACTGACCGGATTTCAAGGCAGTGATGATTTGCCCGATTACAAGGATTGCCGGATAACAAGCATCATTATTAACATATTTTAAGCCTTCATCGATAACTTTGTTATCAAACGAGGGGAGTACTACTAACTGATAACCTGATTCCCTAAGGGCTTGCTCTAAAAATAGAAAATGGATGGGAGACATTTCGGGTACTAAAATGGTATGCCGTTTTCGCATTTCTTTGGTAAACTCGATTTTTTGATATGGGTTAGCTAGCTTGTTAGGAGGGTAGTCATTTTCTGCTCTTGCCAACATGGCAGCCTGAAGAGAACGAAGCCGGATTCTTGCTGCCCCCAAGTTAGTACCTTCATCTATTTTGAGAGTGGTATAAAGCTTCGAATTGGCTTTTAGAATTTCCTCGACTTGGTCTGTGGTTACAGCATCCAAGCCACAGCCAAAGGAGTTCAATTGGACAAGCTCTAAATCCCTTTGTTCTGAGACAAAGCTCGCCGCCGCATAAAGCCTGGAGTGGTAGGTCCATTGATCAACTACTCGCAGTGGTCTGGTAACCTGTCCGAGGTGAGCTACCGAGTCTTCTGTCAAAACTGCCATTCCCAGAGAATTAATCAGTTCTGGAATACCATGATTGATTTCTGGATCAATATGGTAGGGCCTCCCGGCTAGCACAATTCCCTTTAAGCCTTGTGCCCTAATGAATTGCAACGCCTGTTCACCAGCTTGTTGGTTCGCTTGTTTAAAAGCTGCTTGTTCCTGATAAGCTTTAGCTACACTTGTGCTTATTTCCCTTTTTTTGATCTGAAATACTGCCAATTCCTCGAATAATCGCTGGATGAGTCTTTTTTCGTGATTAAAGGGTAAAAAGGGTTTTAGAAATAAAACCTTTTCTGCTCTTAATACATCCAAATTATTTTTAATCACTTCTGGATATGAGACAACAATGGGACAATTAAAATGGTTATCGGCATTTTGTTGTTCAAGCTGCTCGTGGGTGATACAGGGATAGAAAATAAACTTGATGCCTTTCGAGACTAGATTCATGACATGCCCATGAACTAATTTGGCTGGATAGCAGACAGACTCGGAAGGAATTGTTTCAAGGCCTTTGTTATACAATTGCGCAGATGACCTGTCTGAGAGTTCTACCCGAAAACCTAGCTCAGTAAAGAGGGTAAACCAAAAGGGGTAATTTTCGTAGATGTTTAAGACCCGCGGGATGCCGACTACACCTCTTTTGGCGGCCGAACGTGTCAGGGGTTGATAGCTCAAAAGCCTTTGATACTTCGCCTGAAAAAGATTTGGTAGTGACGGGTGTTTTCCCTGACCAGTTCCTTTTTCACAGCGATTTCCGGAGATAAAGCTTTCACCATTTCCAAAGGTGTTGGTGGTCAATAAACAAGTATTGGTGCAGAGACCACACCTGGCAACCAGGGTCCGAACCTGCAATTGCTTTAACTGTGGTGGTGCTAGTAAAGTTGTCGCGTGTCCGGCTTGATATCTTGCTTTAGCTATCAAGGCCGCTCCAAAAGCCCCCATAATTCCAGCAATATCTGGTCTGATGGCGTTTCGTTCAGTCAAGTGCTCAAAGCTTCTTAGCACAGCATCATTATAAAAAGTGCCACCTTGCACAACTATCTTTTCGCCTAACTCGTGAGGGGTTTTTACTTTAATGACTTTAAATAAGGCGTTTTTAATAACCGAGTAAGCTAGTCCGGCCGAAATGTCACTAACTGATGCCCCTTCTTTTTGGGCCTGTTTCACCCTGGAGTTCATAAAAACTGTGCAGCGTGAGCCCAGGTCTACCGGCTTTT
>CAZKEO010000088.1:0-7149 GCA_964551785.1 uncultured Eubacteriales bacterium
CGACCAATCGCTAAACCTGAGCCATTTAGAGTATGTAAAAACTCTAATTTGCCCTTGGCCTCTCTGCGGAAGCGGATATTAGCCCGGCGAGCCTGAAAGTCTTCGAAGTTACTACAGGAGGAGATTTCACGATAGGTATTAAAGCTTGGCAGCCAGACTTCGATATCATAGGTTTTGGCAGAACTAAAGCCCATATCACCTGTACAGAGCGTAATCACCCGATAAGGTAGCTCTAATAATTGTAAGACCTTTTCGGCATTAGCAACTAGGGTTTCTAGTTCCTCATAGGACTTTTCTGGCAAAGAGAACTTGACCATTTCTACTTTATTAAACTGGTGTTGCCTAATCAAACCACGAGTGTCCCGACCATGGGCACCTGCCTCTGCTCGGAAGCAAGCACTATAGGCACAGTGAAAAATTGGCAGCTGGGCTCCATCCAGAATCTCTCCACGATAAAGGTTGGTTACCGGTACTTCTGCGGTTGGAATCAGAAAGTAGTCTGTGCCCTGCACCCGAAAGGCATCTTCCTCGAACTTGGGGAGTTGTCCTGTCCCGACCATGCTATCCCGATTAACCATAAAGGGTGGGAAAATCTCAGTATAGCCATGCTGGTCGATATGTAAATCTAACATAAAGTTAATTAAGGCTCGTTCTAATCTAGCACCTAGGCCTTTATAAAAAGTAAAGCGGGCGCCAGTAACTTTTGAACCGCGCTCAAAGTCTAATATCTCTAAGCCTTCACCGATATCCCAGTGGGCTTTTATTTCAAAGTCAAACTGACGGGTTTCACCCCAGCGGCGAACTTCTGTATTGTCATTTTCATCAGCCCCTACAGGTACAGAGGCATGCGGCATATTGGGAATGGTTAAAATCATGCCCTCGAGCTTATCTTCGATTAACCTTATTTCATCATCAAGGTCCTTAATCTGCTGAGATACATTACGCATTTCCAGCACTAATTCCTCGGCAGCTTGACCAGCCTGTTTGAGTTTACCTATTTCCTGAGATACTGTATTCCGGTTATTTTTGAGTTGTTCTGCTTCTACTAACCGTTTCCGTCTTTCCTCATCTAGATTTAAAAAATCATCGATTGAAACGGTATTCCCCCGCTTGGCTAAAGCTTCCTTAACCGCTTCTGGATTACTACGCACCAATTTGATATCCAGCACAATCTTCACCCCTAATTGTCGCTTTTTTCATCAATATAATATTATACAATGATTCACTAGGAATTGCAATTTGCCAAGCACTGGCTAGCAGGCAAAAAACAGCAGGGTAGCCCATTTGAGCCACCCTGCTGGATGAATTTAAGTCTGATTAATGTTTACAAGCTTAACCTTACAGTGTTACGAATTTAACATCCTTGATACCGTCTACTTTTACGATTTCGTCCAGCACATCCTGAGGTACAGGGTTGTCGACTACGAGAACCATGACGGCATTGCCACCGATTTCTTTACGGCCTAACTGCATGGAAGCAATGTTAACATTAACGTTGCCAATCAAGGTACCTACTTTACCGATAATGCCAGGCTTATCAGTATGAGGCGCTATAATCATATTCCCTTGCGGAATAGCATCCACGTGGAAATTGTCAATCATAACGATGCGGGCATCATTGTTTCTAAACAAGCTACCAGCCACCTGCTTGACACACTTGCTACCGGAAAGGGTAACCTTAATCAGGTTAGTGTAATCTTCTTCTTCACTTTGCTTGGCTTCCACAATCTTAACACCTTTGGCTTTGGCGATAATGGAGGCATTGATAAAGTTAACTGGCTCGTCGGAAAGGGTATCTAGGACGCCCTTCAGCACGGCAGTAGTAATTGGAGCTACATTAAGATTGCTGATTTCCCCAGCATAAGAGACTTCGATCGTATCGATTTCGGAAGTGAGCTGAGCAGCAAACTTGCCGAGTTGTTCTCCTAGGCTCAGATAAGGCTTCACTGCTGCCAGCAGTTCCGCTGGGATAGAAGGCATATTAACAGCATTTTTGGCCATTTCGCCTTGCAGTACTCCTACGATATCATGGGCTACATCTAAGGCCACATTAACCTGAGCTTCTTCAGTGGAAGCACCTAGGTGAGGTGTTACCACAATGTTCTCTAGTTCAAATAACGGGCTTTCGGTAGTAGGCTCTGTCTCGAAGACGTCAATCGCTGCGCCCGCTACTTTACCGGATTTAACTGCTTCATAGAGGTCTTGCTCATTAACAATCCCGCCTCTAGCCACGTTAATAATCCGCACTCCATCCTTCATGATTTCGAAGGTCTTTGTATTAATCAGGTTTTTGGTCTCTTTTGTTAATGGCATATGGATAGTCAAGAAATCAGCAGTCTTAAAGACTTCTTCTAAGTTCATCAGTTTAATCCCAATGGCTTTAGCCTTTTCTTCAGTTACAAAAGGATCATAACCAATGGTTTGCATTTCAAAGCCTTGTGCTCTTTTGGCTACGGCAGTACCAATCCGACCTAAGCCCACAACACCCAGCACCTTGTCTCTGAGCTCAACCCCAACATACTCTTTTCTCATCCACTTACCTTTTTTGAGGTTTTCGTTGGCAGGAGCAACATAACGTGCTAAGGCCATCATCAATGCCATAGTCTGCTCAGCAGCGGCAATGGTGTTACCATCAGGAGCATTTACGACGATAATTCCCTTTTGAGTAGCTGCATTGACATCAATATTATCAACGCCAACGCCTGCCCGGCCGATAATTTTGAGATTAGTAGCATTATCCATGATCTTGGCGGTAACTGTAGTGGCACTGCGTACAATCATGGCATCGTATTCGCCAATGATTTCACACAGTTTGTCCTCGCTTAACTTTTCCTCAATGGCTACCACATCAAAGCCAGGCTCTTTCAAAATATCGATCCCTTTTTGGGAAACTCCATCTAATACTAAGACTTTCATGTTCTTTTATCTCCTTCCCGATTTTGGGCTAAATAATTTTGTTGCTTCAGTCAGCTATGTTTAACCGTTCTTCTTGCTGAATTCTGTCATCAGGTCAGCTAATGCCTTGCAACCTTCTTGAGGCATGGCATTGTATACAGAGGCCCTGATACCACCAACAGAACGGTGACCCTTTAAGCCAGCTAAACCAGCTTTACCAGCTTCAGCAATAAAGGCTTTTTCTAATTCTTCGTTAGGCAGATTGAAAGTGATGTTCATTAAAGAACGGCTATCCTTTTCAGCATGTCCTTTAAAGAAGCCCTTACTATTGTCAATTGCATCATAGATTAAGGCCGCTTTGGTAATGTTGTGCTTTTCCACTACTGAAAGACCACCCTGAGCTTTAACCCACTCTAACATCAAGCGTAAGATATAGATAGCAAAAGAAGGTGGGGTGTTATATAAAGAATCATTTTCAGCGTAAATATCATAACGGAGCATGGCAGGTAAGGTCTTTGGTACTATCTCAAGCATGTCGTTACGAATAATTACTACAGTTACCCCTGCAGTTCCAAGGTTCTTTTGTGCTCCAGCATAAATTAAGGCAAACTTAGAAGCATCAAACTGATAGGAAAGTATGTCACTGGACATATCTGCAACTACTGGGACCTTGCCGAAGTCTGGGAAGGACTTCCACTGAGTACCATAGATGGTATTGTTAGAGGTTAAGTGCACATAAGCTGGGTTTTCACTTAGTTTGATTTCTTCTGGGGTCACAATTCGGGTATAGTTTAGTTCTTTAGTGGTACCAGCTACATGTGTTTTACCAATTAACTTAGCTTCTTTGTGAGCCTTCTCAGCAAAAATACCAGTTAAAATATAATCGGCGACTTTGCCTTCAGTTAGGAAGTTCATGGGCACCATATCAAACTGCATGCTGGCTCCACCTTGTAAAAACAGCACCCGATAATTTTCAGGAACACCTAATAATTCTTTTAACAGTGCTTCTGCCCCAAAAATTACTTCCTCAAAAGGCTTGGCACGGTGACTAGTCTCAATGATGGACATCCCGGTATCCCTATAATTAAGCATCTCATCTTTTGCTTGCTCCAAGACTGACACTGGTAGGGTAGATGGACCTGGATTAAAATTAAATACTCTTGTTGCCATTGTTTAACCTCTCCTTTTAACTAAGTTTTCTTCGTTTGTCTAATCCCTTGTGCTTAGTTTCTCATATTATAGTAAAAATAAAACTCCCAGTACTAACAGAATTTTTTCTATCAGTCTCGGGAGTCGTACGGATTAGGCAATATCGACAAACCGGTCACCTTAGGAAACCGGTGTCTAATCAAGTCATGCCACATATTCCCCCTGTATTATCAGGTGGAATTCCCTTACTCCCTGTCCTTTTGCCTGAGAGTTTGACTTGCAAGGTTTGCAAGCTTGCTCCTTCGGCGCCTGGTCTTCCCAGGTCTCTCCAGAGGTCTGTCCTGTCACAGTACCCACTACCAAGGTAGTTCCTGAGAGTTTAAGACTTTTCGCGGGTGAAAAGCCCTTGCCCCTTCGGCGGATGAAAATCCTTCTTCTGCAACAATCATTCAGAAATATTTAACTAACAAATATTATATTTCCAGTCCACTCAACTGTCAACCTTTTTTCACTTCTTGTGCAGCCTGTTACAAGGTCCTTTGGTTAACAAGCTAGCTGTTTTGCTGACACATTTCTATAAAATACTGGTGTAACCGGTAGTCATTCGTAAGCTCTGGGTGGAAAGCAGCTGCTAATAAATTGGCCTGACGGGCCAAAATAATCTTGTCCTGGTAGGTCGCTAGGACCTGCACCCCTGGTCCAACCTGTTCAATATATGGTGCTCGGATAAATACCGCTCGAATCGGTTGATCCCCCAGTTCAGTAACTTGAAAGTCAGTCTCAAAGCTGTCCACTTGACGGCCATAGGCGTTGCGTTTAGCAACAATGTCCATTAAGCCTAAGCGTGGTTGCTCACTATTGACAATCTCTTTTGCCAACAGGATTAGCCCTGCGCAGGTGCCAAAGAGCGGAAAACCTTGTTCACCCAATTGCTTGATTTGGTCAAGTAATCCAAACTCTACCAGTAACTTGCCAATAGTGGTGCTCTCCCCGCCTGGAATAATTAATCCCGCGAGATCTGCTAAATGTTCTGTTTTGCGAACTAGTACAGGTTCACAACCACAATGCTCAATAACAGCGGCGTGCTCGCGAAAGGCTCCCTGCATGGCTAAAATGCCAACCTTCATTTTTCTGCCTCCCATTATGGTACCTGTTTACCAGCCTCGCTCTTGCATCCGCTGTCCACTGGCAAGTGTAGAAATCTCCAGACCAGGCATTGCTTCTCCGAGGTCTTTGGATATTTCAGCTAGCACTGTTGGGTCGTTATAATGTGTAGTAGCAGCAACTACTGCCTTGGCACGGCTAGCAGGGTCAGAAGATTTAAATATACCAGACCCTACAAAAATACCATCTACTCCTAATTGCATCATCAAAGCAGCATCAGCAGGAGTAGCAATTCCACCCGCTGCAAAGTTAACTACTGGTAAGCGTCCAGCTTTAGCAATTTGCACAACTAGTTCATAGGGCGCTCCCATATTTTTAGCTGCTGTCATTAGCTCCTCTTTAGGTAAGCTTTGTAACCAACGAATTTCGCCCATCACAGTACGAAAATGTTTCACAGCCTCGACCACATTACCTGTGCCCGGCTCACCCTTAGTACGAATCATGGCAGCACCTTCGCCGATTCTGCGTAACGCTTCACCAAGGTTCTTCGCTCCACACACAAAAGGTACCTTAAAGGCATATTTATCAATATGATACTGGTCATCTGCAGGAGTCAAAACTTCACTCTCATCAATATAGTCAACTCCCAAAGCCTCCAGAATTTGAGCCTCTACAAAATGACCAATTCTGGCCTTAGCCATTACAGGGATGGTAACTGCATCCTGGATACGTTGTACGATGGTGGGATCTGCCATTCTAGCTACTCCACCGGCGGCCCGGATGTCAGCAGGAACCCTTTCTAGCGCCATAACTGCACATGCGCCGGCAGCTTCTGCAATCTTGGCCTGCTCTGGGGTAGTTACATCCATGATGACTCCACCCTTAAGCATATCTGCTAATCCTGATTTAACTCGAAAAGTACCTTGTTCAACCACTTTCCTGTCCCTCCTAATTTTACTTTACCTATGCTACCTGGTATGTACCAGTTGCTGGCTAATTATACTAAATCATTTTACTACATATTAATCTCGATGACAAGCTTTTTGCACAAAACCGACAGGTATACTGTATTTTTATATGTATAAAACAAGAGTACTTGGCAGGACCAAGCACTCTTACTGTCGTTTATCCGTTGTTACTTCTGCACTTTTGGTGGCTCACTATGACAATCTGAACACTTATTAGTTGCTTTATCACCATTATGACATCTCATGCAGGTCGCCATACTCACCGGCTTATCGGACCAGTATTTCTTAGCTTCCTTGCTATCAAACTTTGTTACATCTTTAACCCCAACTGCAATCAGTTGCTTACTGATATTAAAGTGGCTGATGCTGCCATGGCAGTCAATGCAATCCAACCCTTTCATGCGGTTTAATTCATCCGGAACAATTTTCCCTCTCGAGAAAGACATCTCTCTGGCCGCACTATGGCACTGATTACAGGTACCGTTAGGGATAAAAGTTTTAGCAACTATTGGAGTTTCATAAAAACCTTTCCAATGCTTATAAAATAAAGTCGGCCTTTTTAATGTTAGGATGGCAATTTAAGCAACCTACTTTGTTGTGTGAAGATATTTCCCAGGTGAAGAGATTTGGATTTTTTGACTGCTATCATATTTATTTGCTTAGACTGTTGCAAATCCACTGTCCAAGGCCAAATGCTGCGATTGTGATGATTGCTAATATAACTTGCATAGTGCATCCCCCTTTCAATTAAACCCCAGGCCACACAATTATCAATGATATTGTAAAAGTTGCCAGTGTTGTTATCGACCCTAGAACTAGAGTAACTATACTTTTTGCCTTAGTGAGTTTAGCTTGAAGATATAGAACGCTAAACACGCACTTACAGCAAATCCAAAGGCAGCTATCAATAAGAGACCGATAGTAAACAGTGTTGTCATAAATAACTCCTCCTTTTGCCTGCCAGCGTCCCGAGGGCAAATAAAAATACTGGCAACTATTCTCGCCAGCTTCAGGAACTGGCCTCAGGACTAAA